>NZ_JAVRHI010000488.1:0-17862 GCF_034105845.1 Streptomyces sp. CRN 30
GCCGCCGCCCAGGCCGAGGCCGGCCGGCGCAGCAGCCCGGTGCTCGGCGGCCCCGCCTTCGGCATCGTCGTCGACGGCGACCTGGTGGAGCGGGACCCCCTGGAGGCGCTCACGGAGGACACCGCGCACGGCGGTGCCGCCCACGACGTCGGCCTGCTCCTCGGCTGGACCCGCGAGGAGTACCGGCTCTGGCTGGCCCCCAGCGGACTGCTCGACCGCATCGACCGGCTCGGCGCGGTCGCCCTCGCCGCGGCCCGCGCCCGCTGCCGTTGCGGCCCCGAGGTGCCCCGCGGCTACCGCGAGCTCCATCCCGGCGCGAGCCCCGCCGAACTCGTCGGCCGGCTGGTCACCGACCACCTGCTGCGCGCCCCGCTGCTCCGCCTCGCCGACGCCCGCCACGGCCACGCCCCGACGTACGTCTACGAGTTCGCCTGGCCCTCCCGCGTGCCCGGCCTCGGCTCCTGCCACGCGCTGGAGCTGGGCTTCGTCTTCGACACCGGGGAGACCCCGGCGTCGGTGTCGCTCGCCGGGGAGGGCGCCCCGCGCGCGCTCGCCGACGTGATGCACGCGGCGTGGGTGCGGTTCGCCACCACCGGCGACCCGGGCTGGCCGAGCTGGGACGCCACGCGCCCGGTACGCGTCTTCGACGACCCGGCCACCGGGGGACCGCCGGTCGTCCACGGCCCGTACGACCGCGAACTCGCGCTCTGGGAGGCCGACGCGCACAGGACCCCGCGGACCGCCCCGACCGGCCCGACCGGCCCCCTCGTCCCGAGCGGCCCCGCGGAGATCCTCCCGGCCGGCCGTCCCCCGCGCCGCCCGGCACCGCTGTCGGCCGTACGACGCCTCCGGCGCTCCTAGTCAGGGGTGCCGCCGCCCGGAAGGACGCACGACCCCCGCGATCTCCGCGACCGTCCCCGGCCCCACCCGGCAGCACCCGCCGACCAGCCGCGCCCCGGCGCGCAGCCACCCGTCCACCCGCCCGGGGGAGAAGGTGGCGCCACCGGTCCACGCGCGCGCGTCCGCGTCCCATTCCTCCCCGCTGTTCGGATAGACCACGACCGGCTTGCCCGTCACGCGGGCGGCCGTCGCGACCGCGCCGTCCACGTCGTCCGGTGCACAGCAGTTCACCCCCACCGCGATCACCTCGTCCGCGTCGGCGGCCAGGGCGAACGCCTCGTCCAGCGGCTGCCCCGCGCGCGTGCGGTCACCGTCGACCGTGTACGACAGCCACGCGGGCACCCCGAGCCCGCGCACGCCCCGCAGCAGCGCCTCCGCCTCGTCGGTGTCCGGCACGGTCTCCAGGGCCAGCACGTCCGGCGCGGCGGCGGCCAGCACCTCCAGCCGCGGCCGGTGGAACCGCTCCAGCTCGGCGACCGTGAGCCCGTAGCGGCCCCGGTACTCGGACCCGTCGGCGAGCATCGCCCCGTACGGCCCGACGGACGCGGCCACCCACCGGGGGCGCTCTCCGGAGCCGCCGTGCCCACCGGCCCGCCGGGCGGCCTCGCGCGCCGCCCCGACGCTCAGCCCGAGCAGCCCGGCCGCCCGCTCCCGCCCGATCCCGCGCCGGGCGAACCCCTCGAACGTCGCCTGATAACTCGCGGTGATCACCACGTCGGCGCCCGCCGCGAAGTACGCGAGGTGCGCCCCGGCCACCGCCTCCGGCCGGTCGGCGAGGAGCCGGGCCGACCAGAGGGCGTCGCCCAGGTCGTGGCCCGCGGCCTCCAACTGGTTGGACATGCCGCCGTCGAGGACGAGGGGGCCTCGGGCGAGGGCGGCGGCGAAGGGGAGGGAGGTGGCACTGTCCATGCGCCGACGTTAGTCCGGCACGACGCTGCCGGTCGGTGCCGCTGGGCGCGCCTCACCCGGCGTCGAGCTGATGGTCGGCCCCTGCGTAGCTCGCGGGCAGCAGGTCGGTGAGGGAAACCGACCTGAGGCGGTCGCCCTCACGACGTTGCCCGTTGAAGTGGGCGTGAACAATCGAATCCCGGCGGTGCGGGGCGGCCCGGCTCCCGCTTCGTCCCGCGCGACCCGTTGACCTCCTCGTAACACGCCCTTACCTTTTCGGCGTTCGGGATGGCAGGTGTAGTGCGAAATACCGAACGATGCACGATGCCGAACGCCCGCGGACTGCAGAGGAAGTGCATGAGATGAGACGTGCGTACGCGATCCTCCTCGTCGTCTGCCTGGCGGCGTTCGGGGCGCTCGTCACGGCCGGGCCGGCCCAGGCGGCGCCGCAGACGGTCACCAACGGGATCCAGTTCACCGACACGGGCGGCAACCCCGTGCACGCCCACGGCGGCGGGGTGCTCAAGGTCGGCTCGTACTACTACTGGTTCGGCGAGCACCGCAACGCGGACAACACCTTCCGGGCCGTGAGCGCCTACCGCTCCACCGACCTGAAGAACTGGGAGTTCCGCAACAACGTCCTCACCCAGTCCTCGCACTCCGAGCTCGCCGTCGCCAACATCGAGCGGCCCAAGGTCATGTACAACGCGGCCACCGGCAAGTTCGTGATGTGGATGCACAAGGAGAACGGGGTCGACTACGGCGAGGCCCGCGCCGCCGTCGCCGTGTCCGACACCGTGGACGGGAACTACTCCTGGCAGGGCAGCTTCCGGCCGCTCGGGCAGCACATGTCCCGTGACATCACCGTGTTCACCGACACGGACGGCACGGGCTACATGGTGTCCGCCGCCCGCGAGAACTACGACCTGCACATCTACCGGCTGACCGCCGACTACAGAGACGTCGCCGCCCTCGTCGCCGACCCCTGGCACGGCGGCCACCGCGAGGCCCCGGCCCTGTTCAAGCGGAACGGCGTGTACTTCATGCTGACGTCCGGCGCCACGGGCTGGAGTCCCAACCAGCAGCAGTACGCCACCGCCACCAGCCTCGCCGGGCCCTGGTCGGCCATGCGGAACGTGGGTGACCCGACGGCGTTCGGCTCGCAGACCGCGTACGTGCTGCCCGTGCAGGGGAGCGCGGGAACCTCGTACCTCTACCTCGGCGACCGGTGGGGCAACTCCTTCGGCGGGCGGGTCAACGACTCCCGGTACGTGTGGCTGCCGCTGACCTTCCCGACCTCCACCACGCTGTCCATGTCCTGGACGCCGGAGCTCACCGTCGACACCGCCACCGGGACGGTCAGCGGGGTGAGCGCCACCTACGACACCCTCGTCGCCCGGCACTCCTCCCGGTGCGCCGACGTCACCAGCCAGTCGCAGTGGCCGGGCGCCCAGGTCAAGCAGTACGACTGCAACGGCGGCGGCAACCAGAGGTTCTGGTTCAAGTCGGTGGGCAGCGGTCACTACCAGCTCGCGGCCCGCCACAGCTCCCTGTGCCTGCGGGAGAACGCCGCCGACGTCACCCAGGAGAACTGTGACGCGTCGGCCACGAACCAGCAGTGGTCGCTGACCACCACCGGCGGTTACGTGACCGTCCGCTCCCGCGCCACGGGCGAGTGCCTGGACGTGAACGGCGGCTCCACCGCCAACTCCGCCGCGATCATCACGTACGCGTGCAACGGGGCCACGAACCAGCAGTGGACGCGCGGGACGTGAGTCCCCGGCCAAGGGGGCGGCGGCACTTCGGGCGGCACCGGAGCGACGCGCCACTAGCGTGAGCGTATGACCGCACCGACACCCGCCGACTTCCACCGCCTCCACCACGGCCCCGCCCCCCTCCTCCTGCCCAACGCCTGGGACCACGCCTCGGCGGCGGCGCTCGCCGCCGAGGGCTTCGCCGCGATCGGCACGACCAGCCTCGGGGTCGCCGCCGCGGCCGGGCTGCCCGACGGCGCGGCGGCGACGCGTGACCTGACGCTGCGGCTGGCGCTCGCGCTCGGGTCCGGGCCGTTCGCGCTGTCCGTCGACGCGGAGGGCGGCTTCAGCGACGATCCGGCGGAGGTGGGGGAGTTCGCGCGGGAGCTGTACGCCGCCGGGGCCGCCGGGATCAACCTGGAGGACGGGCTCGGCGACACCGCGCTGCACGCCGCGAAGATCGCCGCCGTGAAGGCCGCCGCGCCCGGCCTCTTCGTCAACGCCCGCACCGACACCTACTGGCTGGGCGACGGCGAGGGGACCAGGGACCGCCTCGACGCCTACCGGCAGGCGGGCGCGGACGGGGTGTTCGTGCCGGGGCCGGCCGACCCGGACACCATCGCCTCCCTCGTGGAGTTCCTCGACGACGACGTGCCGCTGAACATCCTGTACTCGTCCGCCGGACCCACCGTCGACCGGCTCGGCGAGCTGGGAGTACGGCGCGTCAGCCTCGGTTCGCTGCTGTACCGGCGGGCGCTGGGCGCGGCGGTGCAGGCGGCCGTCGGCATCCGGGCCGGACGCTCGCCGCAGGGCCGTACACCCACGTACGGCGAGGTGTCGGCGTACGCCCCGACGGCACGGCAGCGGGCTCGCCGACAGTCCTAGCTGCGGAAACCGTGAGCGCGGGGGCGAGCGGCCGTGTCCGGGACGGCCGCCGCTCATGCCCGTGTCGTACCACGTTCACCTTCTGCCTGGATTCTCCTCACGCGGCGCACTCGCCGCGGCAGGAGCGATATCTAGCCGGTGGATTCAGGCCGCCGGGATGCAGGAGGCGCACCATGGGGCACGGACACGGGCATCACCACGGACACGATCACGGACACGGGCACAGCCACGACCACGGTCACGCGCACGACACGACGCCGCTGCCCGCCGCCTTCGACACCTCCGTGCCCGACGAGGCCCTGAGCCCCGAGCAGGCGTCCCGCCGCTCGCTGCTGCGCCGTGCCGGCCTGCTCGGCGCGGGCCTGGCCGCCGGCAGCGTCCTCGGCGGGGCCACCGCCGCAGCTCCGGCGTACGCCACCCCCGCCACGCTCGGCCGCAAGAAGAAGGACGGCTTCCTCTGGCTGGCCGGCGACCACCACATCCACACCCAGTACAGCAGCGACGGCAAGTACCGCGTCGTCGACCAGGTCCGCCAGGGCGCCAAGCACGGCATGGACTGGCTGGTCATCACCGACCACGGCAGCGCCACCCACGCCAGGATCGGCGTCGACAAGGTCAACCCGGACATCGTCGAGGCCCGTGACGCCTACGAGGACACCCTCGTCTTCCAGGGCCTGGAGTGGAACATCCCGGCCGCCGAGCACGGCACCGTCTTCGTGCACCCGGGCAAGAACGAGGTCTCCGTCCTCAAGCAGTTCGAGACCGGCTACGACGGCAGCGTCAAGGGCGCCTCCAGCTCTTCGCCCGCCAACGAGGCCCTCGCCATCGCGGGCCTGGAGTTCCTCGCCGACCAGGTGAAGCGGCGCAAGGTCAAGGACGCGCTGATGCTCGCCAACCACCCGGCGCGCAAGGGCATCGACTCCCCGCACGAGATCCGTGCCTGGCGCGACGCGACCTCCGACAAGCACCGCATCGCCGTCGGCTTCGAGGGCGCCCCCGGCCACCAGGCCGGTGGTCTGCCCGGCCCGACCGGTCCCGCCGGGGCCCGCGGCATCTACGACGGCAGCCCGAGCGCCAACTCCTTCGCCGGCTACCCGCTGGAGAGCTACCGCACCTGGGGCGGCTTCGACTGGATGACCGCCACCGTCGGCGGCCTGTGGGACAGCCTCCTCGCCGAGGGCAAGCCGTGGTGGATCACCGCCAACTCCGACTCCCACCAGGTGTACGCCGACACCGCCAAGCGCGGTGGTGGCGATTTCAACGCCAACGGCCGTTACGACGACCCGGTCTACGGCGGGCAGCTCGACCTCGCGCAGAACGACTACTGGCCCGGCTACTACAGCCGCACCCACGTCGGCGCCGAGGGCTTCGACTACGCCGACGTCATGGACGGCATCCGGGCCGGCCGCATCTGGGTCGACCACGGCCAGCTCATCAGCGGCCTCGACGTCCGCGTCTTTGGCGGCAGCCGCTGGGCCACCCTCGGCGGCGCCCTCCAGGTCCGCAAGGGCACGCGCGTCACCCTCACGGTGAACATCGCCCTCGCGGGCGGCCCCAACTGGGCGGGCTTCCTGCCGAAGCTGGCGCGCGTCGACGTCATCCAGGGCGACGTGACCGGCGAGGTCGAGGACAAGGACACCTTCACCGCGCCGACGGCCAAGGTCGTCAGGACGTACGAGGTCAACAAGTCCACCGGCACGGTCAAGCTCACCTACGACCTCGGCCGCGTCGACCACCCGGTCTACGTCCGCCTGCGCGGCAGCGACGGCAAGCGCCTGGCCGTCGGCCCGAACGGTGCGGCCGTCGACCCGGCGGGCCCGGCGATCGACGTGATCGGCGACGCGGACCCGTGGGAGGACCTGTGGTTCTACTCCAACCCGATCTGGGTCCTGCCCTCGTGACGTCGTTCGCCCTCACCGTCGACACGGACGTCACGGACCTGCTGGAGGCCGACCACCTGCTGCGGACGGTGGCCTCCGGACTCGACCTCCCGGAGGGCGCTCTCGGCTGCACGCACCTGGTCCGGGACGACCGGCCGCGGGTCGTGCTCTCCTTCGCGCTGCCGTCCCAGGAGGCGCGGGAGGCCGCCCGTGAGCGGCTCACGGCCGACGGCCACGAGGTCACGGACGGCGTTCCCGACGAGGTGGGCCGTGCCGTGCTGTACCCCGGTGCCGCGTCCCTCACCGGCACCGTCACGGTCGCCGACCTGCTGGCGCGCACCGCGATCGTCCGGGTGACCGTCCTGGGCGCCCAGGAGCCACCCGCCGCGGACACCGCACTGGTGACCAGGGAGCACGTGCGGCCGCACTGGCAGGACGGCGAACTGGTCCTCGCAGCGATGCCCGCCCTGGGCGGCACCCTGGTGCCCTTCGAGCACCCGGACCCGACGCCCTGCTGCGCGGACCACTGAGGGCGGAGCCGGGCCCCGCGTGCCACGCGGGGCCCGGCTCCGTTCAGTTCCCGGCCGCCGAGAACACGAACGAGAACGCGGACCGCCGCGCCCGCAGGTGGTACTCCGGCAGCGCCTGCGGACCGCAGGCCGCGGTGCCGATGCCCATCTGGCCGTGGTCGAGGTTGACCCACAAGTGGTCGCCCGGGTGGAGGTCCGTCAGGTGGTCCGCCGCGTCGAGCTGTTCGGTGGTCCACCGCCGGGCCGTGAACCAGAACTCCGGCTCGCCCTCGATCCGCAGCCCGCCGAGCTCGGCGCGGCGCACGTCGGCGCGGGCCCCGTTCTCCTGGGGGCGCACGTACGGGGTCTGCAGCTCGTCCACCGTGGCGCTCCAGGTGCCCAGCATCGACGCCGCCCGGGTGTCCGGGTACGCCTCGCCGGGGCCGCCGCCGAACCAGCGCACCGTGTCGGCGGCGGGCAGCCCGAAGCGGATGCCGAGCCGGGGCAGCGGCACCGTCCAGTCGCCCTCCGGGGTGACGGAGACGGCCAGCCGGACCCGGGTGCCGTCGGACGTCCACCGGTACACCGTGGCGAGGCCCGCCTCCGCGCCCGCGGGCGCCACCCGGGTCCGTACCGTCAGCGCGTCGTCGCCGGTCTCGACGGCGTCCAGCCGGTGGCGCATGCGGTGCAGGCCCAGCCGCCGCCACAGCAGCCCGTACCGGGTGCCGGGTTCCCACTCGGCGCCCAGGTCGTTGTCGGTCGGCGCCCGCCAGACGTCCAGGCGCAGTGCGGTGACGGCCGTACCGTGGAGGGTGCGCGGCGCGCCGGTGCGGGCGTCGAAGGTGGCCGGGCCGAGCGTGATCAGGTCCCCGTCGACGGTGGGCCGCACGGCGGCCGTGACGGAGACGGGGGTGCGCCGGGCGACGGTGCCCTGCCCCCACGCCACCACGTGACGCCCGGCTGCCCAGGCGGTGTCCTCGGCGAGCACGGCGTACACCGACCACTGCACCTCGTGGCCCCGCCCGTCCGGTGCCGTCGGCAGCTTCACCTCCGCCGACTCCCCGGGGGCGAGGGGCGGCACCGCGAGCGTGCTCACCCCGGTGTCCTCCCCGTCCACCGTGTGGCGGACCTCGAACTCCAGGTGCCCGAGGTCCGCGAAGTCGTAGCCGTTGGTCACCCGCACGGTGCCCGCCGCGCTCCCGGCCTCGATGCGGACCGGCTCGATCACCTTCTTGAACTCGGCCAGCCCCGGTGACGGCGTACGGTCCGGGAACAGCAGCCCGTCGCAGACGAAGTTGCCGTCGTGCAGCTCCTCGCCGAAGTCACCGCCGTAGGCGTAGCCCAGCTCCGGGTGGCTGATGCCGTGGTCGATCCACTCCCAGACGAAGCCGCCCTGGAGGCGGTGGTGCGCCTCGAAGATGCGCTGGTAGTCGGCGATGCCGCCGGGCCCGTTGCCCATGGCGTGTCCGTACTCGCACTGGATGAACGGCAGTGCGCGGCGGCGGTGCGGGCCGCCGTCCACGCCCTGCCCGATCCGCTCGACCTCCTCGTGGTCGGCGTACATGCGGGAGTAGACGTCCGTGTCGCGGCAGCTCCAGTCGCCCTCGTAGTGGAGGAGGCGGGAGGCGTCGCGGCCGCGTATCCACTCGGCCATCGCGGTGAGGCCGCGTCCGGTGCCGGCCTCGTTGCCCAGGGACCACAGGACGACCGACGGGTGGTTCTTGTCGCGCTCCACCATGCGGGCCGCGCGGTCCAGCAGGGCCGGGGTCCAGCGGTCGTCGTCGACGGGGTTGTCGCGCCAGTCCTGCTCGACGAAGCCGTGCGTCTCCAGGTCGCACTCGTCGATCACCCACAGCCCGTACTCGTCGCACAGGCCGAGGAAGGCCGGGTGCGGCGGGTAGTGCGAGGTGCGCACCGCGTTGACGTTGTGCCGCTTCATCAGCTCCACGTCCTCGCGCATGGTCGCGAGGTCCAGGGCGCGCCCGTGCTCGGGGTGCCACTCGTGGCGGTTGACGCCCTTGAGGAGCAGCGGACGGCCGTTCACCTTGATCAGGCCGTCCTCCAGAACGACCGTGCGGAAACCTATCCGCAGCGGCACCCGCTCACCGGCCGTGGCCAGCACACCGTCGTACAGGTGCGGTGTCTCCGCCGTCCACGGCTCGACGGGCACGGTCACCGGCTCGCCCGTGGGGGCGTCGACACCGAGGGCGGGCACGGTGACACGGCCGGGGACGTCCGACTCCACCAGCAGGGTCCCGTGCCCCCCGACGTGGTCGTACGAGGCGTGCACGAAGAAGTCGCCCACGCCGTCCGCCGGGCGGTGCAGCAGCGTGACGTCACGGAAGATGCCCGGCAGCCACCACTGGTCCTGGTCCTCCAGGTAGCTGCCGGCCGACCACTGGTGGACGCGGACGGCGAGGACGTTACCGGTGGGCCGCAGCAGCAGCCCGACCGCGAACTCGTGGGGCAGCCGGGAGCCCTTGAACTCGCCGAGCTCCGTGCCGTTCAGCCACACCCGGGCGCACGACTCGACCCCGTCGAAGCGCAGCACCGCGCCGCCGTCCGCCGGCCAGTCCTTCGGCAGGTCGAAGACGCGCAGGTGGTCCCCGGTCGGGTTCTCGTCCGGCACCCGCGGCGGGTCGACGGGGAACGGGTAGTGCACGTTGGTGTAGATCGGCGACCCGAAGGCGCCGTCGCCCTGCAGCACCCAGTGGCCCGGCACGGACACCTCGGCCCAGTCCCCGGCGTCGTACCCCGCGGCGGCGAAGGAGTCGTCCTCGGCGTCGGCCCGGTCCGACAGCCGGAACCGCCAGCGGCCGTTCAGGGACAGGGACGCGGCGTCGGAGGCGGCGTACCAGGCGCGCGGCGGCAGCGCGCCGCGCCCCGGCGAGACGTCCTCGACGTAGCCGGTGGAGCCGGCCGCGGTCGTGGCCGTGGTGGTCGGTGCGGTGGTGCGGAGTGACATCGTTCTCCCGGTTCAGCCCTTGATGCCGGTCTTTCTTTCGTGAAACTCCAGGAAGTACTGCCGGAACAGGAAGCACGTGAAACCAGTCGACCACCCGGAATTGCGATGCCGGGTTCGCGCGGCGGGCATCACCGGAGGTGGAGTCGCGTTCGGGTCCAGCCCCGTCCCGCGACTCGCACCGTTCCTCGCCCGGGCACCGTCGCCACCGTGCGCCCGGTACGACTAACGGCGTCCCCCGGCGCGGCGGACGGGGTTGCCGCCACCGGTCGGCACGATGGCGTGCGGAAGCCCGTGCCGAGGAGAGCGAGAGCAATGGTGGGAATCAGTCGCCGGGGCGTGTTGCGGAGCGGAGCGCGGATGGCGGCCCTGACCGGTGCCGCGCTGCTGCCGGTCGAGGCGGCCCGGGCCGCGGCGGAGCGGGACCCGTCGGGAGCCGGCGGGCCCGAGCTGCCGGCCACGGCGTGGCGGCAGCTGGAACGGCTCCTGAGCGGGGGCGCCGGGCTGTACCGGCCGAAGGACGCCCCCTACGAGCGGCTGGTGCTGCCCAACAACCGGCGCTACGCGGCGGTGCGGCCGGCCGGCATCGCCGCCTGCGCCACGGAGGGCGACGTACGGGCGGCCCTGGGCTGGGCCGCCGGGCACGAGCTGCCGTTCGCCGTCCGCTCCGGCGGCCACAGCTTCGCCGGCTTCTCCACCACCACCGGCCTGCTGATCAGCCTGCGCCGGATGAGGAGCGTGGTGCCCAGCGGGGACGACCTGCTCCTGGTGGGCGGCGGGGCCCTCGTCTCGGACGTCTACGACGCGCGGGACGCCCACCGCTACGTCCCCGGCGGGCGCTGTCCCACCGTGGGCATGGCCGGGCTGGCGCTCGGTGGCGGGCTCGGCTTCAACGACCGCAAGTGGGGCATGACCTGCGACCGGCTCGCCGAGACCCGGCTGGTCCTGCCCGACGGCTCCCTGGTGCGGGCGAGCGAGCGCGAGAACGCCGACCTGTTCTGGGCCTGCCGCGGCGGCGGGGGCAGCAACTTCGGCATCAACACCGGTTTCGCCTTCCACGCCGTCGACGTCTCCGAGCAGTCCGCCGCCGTCTTCGACCTGACCTTCCCCGCCGTGCGCGGCATCGAGGTCATGGACGCGGTGCAGGACGTCCTGGCCGCCGACCGGCACCACGACTTCGACCTGCAGATCACCTTCCGCAACCACGGGGACGGCAGCGCCCCCACCCTGTCCCTGCTGGGGCAGCGCCTGGGCGGCGAGGACGCGCTGCGCCGTGCCCTGGCCCCGGTCCTGTCGCTCACGCCGGCCAAGGAGTTCCTGGCGGAGCGGCACTTCTGGGACGCCCAGAAGTACCTGTTCACCGCCCCCGCCAAGGCCGAGGCCGGCGCGTTCAAGTCCCTGGTCGCCGAGCGCCGGATCGACCCGCACTCGGTCGCCGACATGATCGACTGGGTCGAGGAGTGGCGGCCCGGCAAGGAGCGGAACGGCTCCTACGTCGCGCTGTTCGCGATGGGCGGCGCGGGCACCGCCCGGCCCATGGACGCCACCGCCTACCCGCACCGCCGCGCCTCCTTCGTCATCGACATCGGCACCCACTGGCACCCCGGCGCCCCCCGGCACGTCGTCGACCGGCTCCTCGTCCAGCAGCGCGCCCTGCACCGCACCCTCCGCCGCGGCCTGCACGCCTCGGGCGCGTACGTCAACTTCGCCGACCCCGACCTGCCGGACTGGCAGCACGCCTACTACCGGGACAACTACGAGCGCCTGCGCGCCGTCAAGCGCCACTACGACCCGGACGACCTGTTCCGGCACGCGCAGAGCATCGGCGGGTCCGGCGGCCACTGACGCGCCCGTACCGGCGTCCGGTCAGGAGGAGGCCGCCGTGCGGCTCCTCCGGCCGGAGGAGGACGAGGAGGACGAGGAGGACAGGGCGCCCTCCAGGGCGAAGGTCGCGGCGCCCAGGCACACCGGGTCGGTGGGGATGGGGGAGAGGACGATCTCCGTGGCCGCGGCCGGCCGCCGCAGCGTGTGCCGGGCCACCGCCTCGCGCACCTCGTGCAGCAGCGGCTCGCCGAGCGTGGCCGCGACCCAGCTGCTGAGCACGACCACCTCGGGATTGAGCAGGTTGACCAGGCCGGCGACGGCGGCGCCGAGGTAACGGGCCGTGTGCCGCACGGCCTCGCGGGCGACCGGGTCCCCGGCGGCGACCCCCCGGGCCAGCGCCTCCACGGTCGCCGTCTGGTCCCCGGGATGCAGCAGGGCGCTCCCCGGGCTCAGCTCCCGCAGGTTGTGCATGATGCCGGGCGCGCCCACGTACGTCTCCACGCACCCGTGGTCACCGCAGTGGCACGGCCGCCCGTCGAGCACCAGCGTGGAGTGCCCCCACTCGCCGGCACTGTTGCTGACCCCCCGGTGCAGCCCGCCGCCGAGGACCAGCCCGGCGCCCACCCCGGTGCCCAGGTTGACCACCACGGCGTCCCCGCGCCCGCGGGCCGCGCCGAACCACTGCTCGGCCACCGCGCAGGCGCGCAGCGGATTGTCCAGGTACAGCGGGTGGGCGAGGTGTTCGGCGAGCAGGTCGAGCAGCGGCACGTCGTGCCAGTCCCAGTTGGGCGCGTACTCCGAGACGCCGCTGTCGCGGTCGACCTGGCCCGGCACGCTCACCCCGACGCCCAGCACCCGGGCGCCGGCCACGCCGGCCCGCGCCGTCACCGCGCCGACGGCCGCGGCGACCCGGGCGACGAGCTGTTCGGGCCGGCTCCCGCCCGGGGGCACGTCCTCGTCCGCGCGGGCGACCGTGTTCAGGGCCAGGTCGAAGAGTTCGACCCGGACGTACGTCTCCGCGAGGTCGACGCCGATCAGCGCGCCGCCCGACGCGTTCACGGCCACCAGTCCGCGCGGGCGCCCGCCGGTCGAGTCCTCGAACCCGACCTCCGTGATCAGCCGCAGTTCGAGCAGCTCGCCGACCAGGGTGGCGACCGTGGCGAGGCTCAGCCCGGTCGCGGCCGCCAGTTCCTGCCGGGAGGTGGGCGACTCGGCGATGATCTGGCGCAGCACCTCGTAGCGGTTCGCGGTGCGGATGTCACGTGAGGTCCGGCGCCTCGTTGCCACTGCTCTCCTCGCCGGCACCGCCGGCTCCCTCGGGTTCCTCCGTCCCGCCGGAACCGGGCCTGTCCGTTCCGACGCGGCGCAAGGCTAAGGCCCGCCGGGGCCTTTCGACAAGGGTTGGGAAAGGGGGTGTGCGAAGGGGAGCGGTGCGCTCTCCCTCAGTCGCCGAGCACGTCCCGCACGAACGCGTTACGGAACTTCCCCGCCGGGTCCAGCGCGTCCGCCAGCGCCCGGAAGCCGTCCAGCCGCGGGTACCGTCCGCGCAGGTCCGCCGGGTCCACCTCGAACACCTTGCCCCAGTGCGGGCGCGGCGCGAACGCCCCCAGCGCCTCCTCGACCCGGCGCACCACGGGCAGCACGGCCGCGAAGTTGTCGATCCAGGTGAAGTGGAAGGCGACCGTGTCCCGTCCGTGGGAGGGGCTGAGCCACTGCGTGTCCGCGGCCACGGTACGGACCTCGCAGACCTGCAGCACGGGCGCGACGACGTCCCGTATCCCGGCCAGCGCGCGCAGCGCACGGGTCGCGTCGGCCCGGGGCAGCAGGTACTCCGACTGGAGTTCGGCGCCGCTGCTCGGGGTGAACCCGGCGCGGAAGTGCGGCAGCCGCTCGTGCCACGGGCCCGGGACGCCGAACTGCTCGGTGCAGTTGACCGCGGGCATGCCCGGTACGGGGTGCACCGCCTCGGCCGCGGGCGGCGCCCACGGGAAGTCGGGCAGCGGCCGGTCGGTGCGCCGCTTGACCCAGACGTGGTTGAAGCGCGGCGCCCGCCAGTCGGTGAACAGGCTCACGCTGTACGCCGTCGCCGCCACGGCCGCGTGGTCGAGCCCCGCCAGCGGCAGGTCCACGTACACGTGCTGCGCGACCTCGTAGGCCGGCTCCAGGTCGAGCGTGAGCGCGGTCACCACGCCGAGGGCGCCCAGGTTCACCACCGCACCGTCGAACCGCTCGTCCCCGCGGGCGAGGGTGACCGTCTCCCCGTCGGCCGTGACCAGCTCGATCTCCCGTACGGACGACGAGAGGGGGCCGTTGGTGTCGCCCGACCCGTGGGTGCCGGTCGCCACCGAGCCGGCCACGGAGATGTGGGGGAGCGAGGCCATGTTGGCCAGGGCCAGCCCCCGCCGGTGCACGGCGGCGGCCAGTTCGGCGTACCGGACACCGCCCCCGACCCGTACCGTACGGGCCGCCGCGTCCACCTCGATCAGCGACGGCAGCGCGGCCAGCGAGAGCAGCGCGCCCTCGCCGCCCGGTTCGGCGATCCGGTTGAACGAGTGCCCGCTGCCCAGCACCCGCACCTTCGCGCTCGACGCGACCAGGCTCCGCAGCTCCTCGGCCGAACGCGGCCGGTGGACCTCCTTGGCCGCGTAGGTGATGTTCCTCGCCCAGTTGGTCACGGTCTCGGTCATCTCGGTGTCCCTTCCCGAAGAGGCCCTGCCGTCCTGCGGCCGGCGAGGTGCGTACGACCGCATCCCAGCCGAAGGCGACCGGATGATCAAGAGCGGGCGGCCAGGACCTCCCGGATCACGTGGAGCGCGGTGGCCGCCATGACCGGGTTGCTCTCCCGGTAGGCCCACAGTTCCAGCAGCGCGACCGACAGGGCCCAGCCGCGCCCCCGCGCCCAGGCCGCGTCGTCGGCGCCCAGCGCGGACCGGAGGACGGGCCGGGCGCCGGCGGGCAGCACGTACCAGGCCGCGATCAGGTCGACGGCCGGGTCGCCCAGGCCCAGGCAGCCGAAATCGAGGACGGCGCTGAGCCGGCCCCGGGCCGTCAGCACGTTCCCGGGCTGCAGGTCGGCGTGGATCCACACCGGCGGACCGGGGTGGGCGGGGGCCTCGAGGGCCGCCTCCCAGACGGCGGCCGCGGCGCCGGTGTCGACCTCCTCGCGCAGCTCGGCGAGGGCGGCGCGGGTCACCGCGTCCCGCTCGGCCAGGGGCTCGGCGCGGTAGGAGGGCGGCCCGTCCGCGGGGTCGGCGCGGTGCAGCGCGGTGACGAAGGCCGCCAGGTCCCGGGCGAGGGCGTCCGGTCCGGTGCCCGGCGCGGTGGCGCGGCCGGGCCACGGGTGCGCCCCGTCCAGCCACCGGGACACCGACCACTCCCAGGGGTGCCCCGCGCCGGGCGCGCCCTTCACCAGGGGCGCGGGAACGGGGACCGGGAGCAGCGGGGCCAGCCGGGGCAGCCAGGTGTGCTCCTTCCCGATGTCGCGCGCGGCGCCCTCGGTGCGGGGCAGCCGGACCACCAGGTCGGCGCCGAGCCGGAACATGGCGTTGGCGGTGCCCGCGGAGTCGACCGGGACGACGGGCAGCCCCGCCCACCGGGGGAACTGCGCGGCCACCAGCCGCCGGACGAGGGAGGGGTCGGGGGACGTCGCAGCGGAATGCATCGGGCCATCCGAACGTTCCCGGGTGCGGCTCGTCAAAGGGTTTGAACGGTGCCGCGGGTGCGGAAGGTGGGGGAGGGCGCCACCGGCGGGACGGTAGCCGTCCAGGTGGACGGTCCGTGACCCGCGTCACCCCCGGGCATCCCCGGCGGCCGGGAGGGGACCCGGCGCCGGTCGGCTCCGGGCGGGGGCATACCGTGAGGAGTCGAGAACAAACGCCTGAGTGACCCCGGAGCGAGTCGGGAGCGAGGAGAAACGGGATGGGCAGCCGTACGGCGCTGGTCGAGGATCTGATGGAGCGGTTCCCGCACGTGCCGCGGGAAGCCGTCTTCAAGGAGGACCTGCTCAGGGGCGGGGTCGCCTTCGACAGGTCGGCCCTCACCGGCAACGAGGACGGCGAGGTCAAGCCGAAGTCGTACTTCATCTTCTCCTTCGACCACGGCACCCTGCCCGAGCTGGGCGAGGCCGCGCTCAACCGCCCGCCCGAGGAGATCATCCTCACCGGCGGCCCGTACGACCTGCGGCGCACCGTGGTGTCCGTGCGCGTGAACCCGTCCTCCCCGTACCGGGTCGCCGCCGACGAGCACGGCGTGCTCGGCCTCTACCTGGACGGCAGGCGCATCTCGGACGTCGGCGTCCCGCCGATGCCCGAGTACTACCGGCACAAGCTCTCCAACGGGAAGTCCGTGATGGAGGTGGCCCCGACCATCCAGTGGGGCTACCTGATCTACCTCACGGTCTTCCGGGTCTGCCAGTACTTCGGCGCCAAGGAGGAGTGCCAGTACTGCGACATCAACCACAACTGGCGCCAGCACAAGGCCGCCGGCCGCCCCTACACCGGGGTGAAGGACGTCGAGGAGGTCCTCGAGGCCCTGGAGATCATCGACCGGTACGACACGGCGAAGGCGTCCACCGCCTACACCCTCACCGGCGGCGCGATCACCAGCACGGTCTCCGGGCGCGACGAGGCCGACTTCTACGGCCACTACGCCAAGGCCATCGAGGAGCGCTTCCCCGGCCGCTGGATCGGCAAGGTCGTCGCCCAGGCGCTGCCGCGCGACGACGTGCAGCGGTTCAAGGACTACGGCGTGCAGATCTACCACCCCAACTACGAGGTGTGGGACGAGTACCTGTTCAAGATCTTCTGCCCCGGCAAGGAGCGCTACGTCGGCCGCGACGAGTGGCACAAGCGTGTCCTGGAGTCGGCCGAGGTCTTCGGCGCGCGCAACGTCATCCCGAACTTCGTGGCGGGCGTGGAGATGGCCGAGCCCTTCGGCTTCAAGACGGTCGACGAGGCCATCGCCTCCACCACCGAGGGCCTGCGCTTCTTCATGTCGCAGGGCATCACGCCCCGCTTCACCACCTGGTGCCCGGAGCCGACCACCCCGCTCGGCAAGGCCAACCCGCAGGGCGCGCCGCTGGAGTACCACATCCGGCTGCTCCAGGCGTACCGGCAGACGATGGAGGACTTCGGGCTCTCCTCGCCGCCCGGATACGGCCCGCCCGGAGCCGGCAACGCGGTGTTCTCGGTGAGCTCGTTCATGGACAGCCTGCCGGCGGTGGAGGGCACCGGGACGGCGGAGGGGACGGAGCGGGAGGCCACGGTCTGATCCGGACCGGCGGATCGCGCAACTCCCGTGACAGGTGAGACGGTTGGGGCTCCCGTGCGTATGATCGAGACAGAGGCAACCGGCGGTAACTTCATCTGAAGACACGGCTTGTCAGTTGTGTGGGAAGCGTGAAAAGCTCGGGCCCACCCACGGGACGGTCCCCCCGAGCGCCCTTGTCACCACGGCGAATCGGCCGTTCCTGTGCACCCCCCGCTCCGTGGACGCAGGAGACTCATGCCCGACCTGCCCAAGCCCCAGGACGCCTCCGAGGCCGCGCTGTTCTCGGACTGCTGGGACGCGGTCCTGTCGTACGCCGATCTGTGCACCTCCGGTTCGTCCTCGGCCTCCCGGCTGGCCACCGAGGCGTTCACGCACGGCATCCGGGAGACGCGCGCCGAGGAGGCCCGGTCCGGCCGGGGCCGCCGGGTGTCCCGGCTGCCCCGCATCCCCTTCCTGCTGACGGCGGTGCGCACCACGGCCGCGTCCTGGGAGGCCACCGGGGCGGGCCACCTCCTCGACCCCGACCTGCGGCTCTGGCTCCACTCGGACGCCGCGGCCCGCTACGCCGGACCGCCCCTCGGCCGGCCGCTCGCGCTGCGCGCCCTGAGCGACCTGCAGGAGGCGGACGCCGCCCTGCTGTGGCTGGCCGAGGTCGAGGCGCTGCCGCTGCCCGCGGCCGCCCGGCGGCTCGGCCTCGACCCGGCGTCCGCCGCCGCTGAACTCGACCAGGTGCGGGCCCTGTTCCGGGAACGGTGCCACCGCGCCCACCTCGACACCCCCATGGACGCCAACTGCCGCAGCTACGCGCGGCTCCTCGACGGTGTCACCCGCGCGCCCGGCGCCGACCTGCCCGAGGACCTCTCGCGCCACCTCGCCACCTGCGTGGGGTGCGCGGAGGCCGCGGCCTGCCTGCGGACGCACGGCGGCGCACTGCCCGTCGCGCTGGCGGGCGGCGTGGTCGGCTGGGGCGGCCTCGCCTATCTGGAGCGCCG
>NZ_JAVRHI010000489.1:0-50994 GCF_034105845.1 Streptomyces sp. CRN 30
CACCCTCACCGCCGCGGCGGTGGCCCTGCCCACCCCGGGCGACTCCATGACCAACAGCGGGGCGCACGGCTTCTCCGAGATCCTGTACGCCTACACCTCCGCCGCCAACAACAACGGCTCGGCCTTCGCCGGACTCGACGCGGACACCCAGTGGTTCAACACCACGCTCGGCATCGCGATGCTGCTGGGCCGGTTCCTGCCGATGGTGTTCGTGCTGGCGCTCGCGGGCTCGCTCGCGCAGCAGAGACCCGTACCGGTCACCGCGGGCACCCTGCGCACCGAGAAGCCGCTGTTCACCGGCCTGCTGGTGGGCGCCGTCCTGATCATCACCGGCCTCACCTACTTCCCGGCCCTCGCGCTGGGGCCGCTCGCCGAGGGGCTGGCGGCATGACCACCACCGACACGCACACGTACGAGGACCCGATGTCCACAGCCACCCCGGCCCGTACGCCGCACAGCGACGCACCCGCCGGGCACGAGCCCGCCGAGGACCGTGTCGGCGCGGGCCTCTTCGACCCGAAGCAACTGCTCAGGTCACTGCCCGACGCCTTCCGCAAGCTCGACCCGCGGGTGATGGTGAAGTCGCCCGTCATGTTCGTGGTCCTGATCGGCTCCGTCCTGACCACGGCGTTCTCCTTCCAGGACCCCGGCGACCCGTTCGGCTGGACGATCAGCGCCTGGCTCTGGCTGACGGTACTCTTCGCCAACCTGGCGGAGGCGGTGGCCGAGGGCCGTGGCAAGGCGCAGGCCGACACGCTGCGCAGGGCCAGGACCGACACCGTCGCCCGCCGGCTGGTGGGCGAGCGCGAGGAACGGGTCCCCGGTACCGGCTTGCGCATCGGTGACCTGGTGGTCTGCGAGGCCGGCGACATCGTCCCCGGTGACGGTGACGTCGTCGAGGGCGTGGCCTCCGTCGACGAGTCGGCGATCACGGGCGAGTCGGCCCCGGTCATCCGGGAGTCCGGCGGCGACCGCAGTGCGGTCACCGGCGGCACCAAGGTCCTCTCCGACCGCATCGTCATCGAGATCACGACGAGGCCCGGGGAGACCTTCATCGACCGGATGATCGATCTCGTCGAGGGCGCGGCCCGGCAGAAGACGCCCAACGAGATCGCGCTGAACGTCCTGCTCGCCTCGCTGACCATCGTCTTCCTGCTCGCCTGCGCCACGCTGCCGGCGTTCGCCGACCACGCGGGCACCCACCTGACCATGGTCGTCCTGGTGGCGCTGCTGGTCTGCCTGATCCCCACCACCATCGGCGCGCTGCTCTCCGCGATCGGCATCGCCGGCATGGACCGCCTGGTGCAGCGCAACGTGCTGGCCATGTCGGGCCGCGCGGTCGAGGCCGCCGGGGACGTCTCGACGCTGCTGCTGGACAAGACCGGCACGATCACGCTCGGCAACCGGCAGGCGGCGGAGTTCGTGCCGGTACGCGGCACCACCGAGGCCGAGCTCGTCGCTGCCGCCCGGCTCTCCTCGCTGGCCGACGAGACGCCCGAGGGCCGCTCGGTCGTCGTCCTGGCCGAGGAGGGGTACGGGCTGCGCGAGCTCCCACCCGTCTCCGACCACCACCCTTCCGAGGAAGCGCTCCGCCCCTCTCGGCCGGACGAGCTCGTGGGCGCCGAGTGGGTCGGGTTCACCGCACAGACCCGTATGTCGGGTGTGGACGTCGGCGGACGCTCGGTGCGCAAGGGCGCGGCGGGTTCCGTCATCGCCTGGGTCGAGGAGCGGGGCGGCACGGTGGCGGAGGACGCGGCCGCGGCCGCCGACCGCATCTCGGTGGCGGGCGGCACTCCGCTGCTGGTGGCGGTCGACGACGAGCGCGGGGCCCGTGTCCTGGGCGTCGTCCACCTCAAGGACGTGGTCAAGGAGGGCATGCGGGAGCGGTTCGCGGAACTGCGCCGCATGGGCATCAGGACCGTCATGATCACGGGGGACAACCCGCTGACGGCCCGGGCGATCGCCGAGGAGGCGGGCGTCGACGACTTCCTCGCCGAGGCCACCCCCGAGGACAAGATGGCCCTCATCGAGCGGGAGCAGGCGGGCGGCGGACTGGTCGCGATGACCGGCGACGGCACCAACGACGCCCCGGCCCTGGCCCGGGCGGACGTGGGCGTCGCCATGAACACCGGCACCTCGGCCGCCAAGGAGGCCGGGAACATGGTGGACCTGGACTCCGACCCCACCAAGCTCATCGAGATCGTGGAGATCGGCAAACAGCTGCTCATCACGCGCGGCGCGCTGACCACGTTCTCCATCGCCAACGACGTCGCCAAGTACTTCGCGATCATTCCGGCGCTGTTCGCGACGGTGTACCCGGGCCTGGACAAGATCGACATCATGCGGCTGTCCTCACCGGACTCCGCGATCCTCTCCGCGGTGATCTTCAACGCGCTGATCATCATCGCGCTGGTGCCGCTCGCCCTGAAGGGGGTGCGGTACCGCCCGGTGAGCGCGGACCGGATGCTGCGACGCAACCTCACCGTCTACGGCCTGGGCGGCCTGATCGCCCCGTTCCTCGGCATCAAACTCATCGACCTGATCGTCTCGACCGTCCCCGGGATCGGCTGAAGGACATGAACACCTCCCTCACTCACACCTCCCTCACGAACACCGCCCGGCTGCTCGGCGCGGGCCTGCGCGCCCTCCTCGCCCTGACCCTGGTCACCGGCGTCCTCTACCCGCTGGTCGTCACCGGCATCGCGCAGGGCCTGTTCCCCGGCAAGGCGAACGGCTCCGAGACCGAGGCGGACGGCAAGGTCGTCGGCTCGACCCTGATCGGGCAGTCGTACACCCTGCCGCCGCGGGAGGGCCGGCAGACCCCGCAGCCGGACCTGAGGTGGTTCCAGGGCCGCCCGCAGAACGGCCTCGGCACCAACAGCGTCAACACTCGCTACGACCTCATCCTGTCCGGAGCCACCAACCGCTCCGCGGACAACGAAGAGCTCGTCCAGTGGGTGAAGGACGCCAAGGCCGCCGTCATCGAGGACAACTCCGTGACCGGCTACACGGTCGAGCCCTCCCGGGTACCCGCCGACGCGGTCACCTCCTCCGGCTCCGGCCTGGACCCGCACATCTCCCCGCGGTACGCGGACATACAGACCCACCGGGTCGCGGAGAGGAACGGCCTGTCCGTCGCCCAGGTCGACGAGCTCGTCGACGAGCACACCGAGAACCGCACGCTCGGTTTCATCGGCGAGCCCCGGGTCAACGTGCTCGAACTGAACATCGCGCTCAGGAAACTCGTGGCCGGGAGCTGACGGGTGTACTCCGGACGGAGTCCGGCCGGCCGGAGAAGTGCCGTGCCGGCGTCGTGCGGACGGGGCGTGACCTGCGGTGGGCGTCCAACGGCAGCGTCAGGAGACGGCAGCGTGCAGGACGTCGGCGAGCTCGCCGGGCGCGGACAGCATCGGCCAGTGCCCGGTGGACAGGTCGAATCGCCGCCACGGCGGCCGGTTGAGGTGCGCCAGCATCGGCACCCCGGCATCCGGCTGTCCGGGCGGGGACCGCCGGAGCGGCGCGGTCGAGCTGGGCGAGGTGGGTGTCGAGGACGCGGACGGCCCAGGCGGTGTCGTCGCCGGGTTCCTGGCGGACGAGGTGCAGGGCCAGGCCGCCGACCACGGCGTGCAGCCGCTCGGCCTCGACGGGGATGTCGTCGGTGCCCACGGGCAGGGTCCGCACCGCTCGTTCACGCAGGGCGCGGAGGGCCTGGTGGACGGCGCGGTGGGTGGGGCGCAGGGCCGGGTCGGTCATGGCGGCCGTGCCCAGGGTGAGGTGGACCTCCATCTCCAGGCGTCGCTGCTCGTCCAGGGGCAGGAGCTCCAGCAGCATCCTCCTGGTCCACCGGCCGTCGTCCTCGGGGATCGCGGCGATCCGGGCCGCCATGCGCTCCATGACCATCTCGAACGCCTTGCTCCGCACGCTGGCCTGCGTGGGCGGGGTGTACCGCAGTGAGCTGGGCGGCAGCCCGGTCTCGGCGGCGATCCTGCGGACCGACAGGGCCGGGAGGCCGTCGCGGACCAGGACCTGCCAGGCCCGGCGCCCGGGGCCGACCGCGGTGTTCGCCGTCGCCATGGTCGCGAGCATGGCCGGCCTGGCCTACGCCATGGGGTCGCTGCCCGTCGGCACCGCCTACGCGGTCTGGGCCGGCATCGGCGCCGTGCTGACGGTGATGATCGCCGCCGCGCGGGGGCAGGACAGGCTGACGCCCCTGCGCGCGGCGTTGCTGGCCGGCCTGATCGGCTGCGTCATCGGGCTGAAGGCGGTGAGCTGAAAGCCCTGGATCGTTCTCTTCGCCAGTGCCGCGCTGGAGGCCGTGTGGGCCACCGCGCTGGGCGCCGGCGACGGCCTCACCGAGGCCGTCCCGACCGCGGTGTTCCTCGTCGCGCTCGCCCTGAGCATGGTCACCCTCGCCCACGTCGTGAAGCACATCCCCATCAGCGTCGCCTACGCGATCTGGAGCGGCGCCGGCGCCGCGCTCACGGTCACCTGGGCCCTGGCCACCGGCAGCGAGACGGTCGGCGTGCTCAAGCTGCTGTTCCTGGCCGGCATCGTCGCCTGCACAGCGGGCCTGAAACTGCTCAAGCCGCCCGCTGCGGAGTCGGAGGCGTGAGCCCCTGACGCTGCGACCGGCCCGCCATGGCCACCCTCGAGCCCGCGTACTCGCGTTCACCTGACGCGTTCGCTGACGGTCGATGGTGAACGCCTGCGTCGAGGTGGTCGTTCCGGCGGATGTGCGGCGGCGCGGCATCCGTCGGAGTAGTCTGACGGACACGGTACGTGACCATCCCCAGGGAGGTCGCCATCGTTGTGGGGAGGCCGCCGATGGACAAGGGCATGGTGCTGCCTGAGCTGCTGGAGGGCTTGGGGTTGGATCCCGGGGCGGAGGAAGGCCGCCGGTGGGCGGTGCGGTGCGCGCACGCGCTGGGGCTGGAGGGGATAGCGGTACACATGCAGCCGGGGGAGGAGCTGGTGTGGTTCAGTGACGACACCAGTGCGCGGCTGGCGGATGCCCAGTTCACCCTGGGGCAGGGGCCCGGCCTGGACGAGGACGAGGCCGAGGTGCCCCTCCAGGTCGCCGATGTCCGCACGTCCGCGGACCACCGGTGGCAGCAGTTCGCTGCCGAGGCCGAGATCCTGGGCGTGCGGGCGGTGTTCGTATGGCCGCTGCGCTCCGGGGCGGCCCGGCTGGGAACGCTGACCGGCTACCGGAGCACACCGGGGACGCTGACCACGCAGCAGGCGCAGGACGGACTGGCCATGGCCGACGTCCTGGCCGGGCGGCTGCTGTCCTGGCACCCGGGCAGCACGGCGCCCGGCGACGGCCCGGGGACGGCGGGCGTGCTGGAGCTGCACCGGGCCGAGGTGCACCAGGCCACCGGCGTGCTCAGCTACCAACTCGGGGTGCCGATGGACGAGGCACTGGCGCACTTGCGCGCCCGGGCGTTCGCCGCCGGCCAGCCCCTGACCGACGTCGCCCGCGCGCTGTTGAGCCAGCTGCCGTCGACGTGACCATGCTGCCCCGGCCGGACCCCGACGGCGGCGCGCAGCGGCACAAGAACCATCGGGACGAGGAGAACAGGACATGCGCAGGGAAGAACAGATCGCCCGGACGTTCGTGGAGCTCGCCGACACCCTGGTCGACGACTTCGACGTCATCGACTTCCTGCACCAGTTGACCAGGCGCTGCTGTGAGATCTTCTCCGTCGCCGACGCCGCGGTCCTGCTCGCCTACCCCGGCGACCGCCTGCACAGCCCCGCCCCGTGCAACCCCGGCCCCGTACTGGCCGAGGTGCTGCACACGGCACTGAGCGAAGGCCCCGCCATGAACGCCTACCGCACCGGCAATACGGCCGTCTCCATCAGTCTGGCCGACCCCGGCCCCGACCCCGACACCGGCGCGGACCGGGACGGCTTCACCGCACGAGCGCACCGGGCCGGTTACACCCACGCCTGCGCCGTACCCCTGCGCCTGCGCGGACAGACCCTCGGCAGCCTGCTGTTGCTCACCACCACCGCCCACCCCCTGCCCGCCCACGACCTCACCATGGCCCGCGCGTTCGCCGACGCCGCCACCATCGGCCTCCTGCACGCCCGCACCCTGCAGCACACCGAGACCGTCAACGCACATCTCCATACCGCCCTGCACAGCCGCATCACCATCGAACAGGCCAAGGGACTGCTCGCCGCCCGCCGCCGCATCCCCCTCGACGCCGCCTTCAACGTCATGCGGCGCCACGCCCGCCACCACCGCCTCCTCCTCACCCACGTCGCCCACCACGTCATCACCACCGGCGACCTCCCCCCGGCCACCCCCAGCGGCCCGCGCTCCTCCGCCGAGCCCCGGCCTCGCACCCCGACGGAAGACACCCCCACCGACTGAACCCGCCCCGCCACCCACCGCGGCCGGTCACCGCGCCGGGCCGGCGGTGATGCTCCCCGATGGCACCGGAGCGGTCACCCGTCGTAGAGTCGCCGCCGTCCGCCACTCGAAGGAGACTTCCGCAATGTCCGTTCCCCAGTCCGTGGACCGCGCGCTGACCTTGCTGGACGCGGTGGCCGACGCTAAGGGACCGCTCAACGCGAAGGCGCTCGCCCGGCTCGCGGACTGTTCGCTGTCCACCGTGTACCACCTGCTGGGACCGCTGACCGCACGCGGCTACCTGACCCGCGGTCCCGAGGGGTACGTCCCGGGCCCCCGTGTTCCCGCCCTGCACCGGTCCTTCCGGCGGCACCTGGGTGCCGGGGGCGGCGCCGTCGCCGCGCTGCTTGCACAGGTACGGCAGGCCACCGGTGCCGAGGCGTACTTCACCGCGTACAGCGACGGCCGGATCGCCGTGGTCGACACCACGGTGTCCCTCACCGACTCCGACAGTCCCTGGACACCCGGACTGGAGACCCGCGCACACGCGACCGCGCACGGCAAGGTCCTGCTGGCGTCACTGTCCCGGGCCGCCCGCCGTCGCTACTTCGCCGCTCATGGCATGGCACGCCTCACCGAGCGCACCATCACCGACGAGGAGCGTTTTGAAGCGGAGGTGGCCGGCGTCCGGTCCCGGGGGATGGCGGTATCCATCGGCGAGACCGACCCGGCCCACACGTGCCTCGCCGTGCCACTGCCCGGCCGGCCGGACCACGCGCTGTCCGTCTCGCTCCCCGTCGCAGACTTCCGGCGTCACGGCGGTGAGGTCGGCTCTCTCCTCGCGCTCGCCGCGGCCTCGTTTCCGGCCGTGCCGGAATGACCCGGCGCGCCGCTGGCCCGACGGGTGCGCGCGTCCCAGGATGGACCCATGATTTTCATCGCCGTACGGTTCACCGTCCGTCCCGAGCACACCGACGAGTGGTTGTCCCTGGTGGGTCCGTTCACCGAAGCCACGCGTGCCGAGCCGGGCAACCTCTTCTTCGACTGGTCGCGCAGCGTCGACGACCCGCACTCCTACACGCTGCTGGAAGGCTTCGCCGACGACGCGGCGGGCGCGGCGCATGTGCAGTCCGAGCACTTCAAGGCCGGACTGGCCACCATGGCGGGCGCGATCGCCGGGACGCCCGAGATCATCCACGCCAGCCTCCCCGACCAGGACGGCTGGGGCGCGATGGCCGAACTCGCTCCTCGGGACTGACCGGGGCCGCCGGGTGCCCGAGGCGTTGTACGCCTGCAGGACCGGTCCGCCGGCGGTGGGCGAACGGTGGCCGTTCACACGGTGCCGGTGACGCGGAACACCGGCCAGCCGATCTCCGTGCGCCAGTGGGCCGCGACCGGGGTGTCGCGCGGGCCGCGTAGGTAGGTCTCGTGAACCGGCCCGGCCACGGCGAGGGCGTGGTCGGCCACCCACCTGCCGAGCTCGCCGTAGGTCACGTCGATCGTGTCGTGGACACCCGCATGCACGGCGACCGCGAGTTCCGCCCCCGGCAGTTCGGTGCCGCGGACCCGCCCCACGGCCGGTACGGGCGCGGCGACCGGGACGTACACGAGGACGCGCCCCCGCCCCTCGGTGAACAGCGCGTTGTCGTAGAGCCCGCCGACAGGTCCCACCGGTTCACGGACGGCCGCGTCGAGTTCGGCCATCGCGCCCGCGTACCAGACGAGCACGTCCGCGTGGGCGACGGTGGCTTCCACCGCGGCCACGCGCCGTGCGGGCACCTGCCGCAGCTCGACGGCGACGTCGGCCGGCTCGGGGCGCAACAGCCGGTGCAGGGAGGCGACGGCCGCCTGGGTGCGCGCCAGCTGGTCCTCCAGGCGTTGGAGGTGTTCGGTCACGTACGCCGCGCGCGCGGCCGGGTCCGGTGCGAGGAGGATCCGCCGGACGTCCGCGAGCGGCACGTCGAGCTCCCGCAGTTGGGAGATCACCTGCGCGGTGGGGATCTGGGCGGCGTCGTAGTACCGGTAGCTGCTCGACGGGTCCACGTGGGCCGGTTCCAGCAGCCCCGCCTCGTGGTAGCGGCGCAGGGTCCGGACGCTCAGGTGGGTCATCTGCGCGAATTCACCGATCGTCAGCACGCGTTCCACTATGCACCCTCCCGCGGGGGGAGGGTCGAGGAGTTTGACCCTCCTGGCGTGGAGGGCCGCACGCTCATGTGCATGGCCACCACGACATCGCCTTCTCCCGATCTCGCCCTCGACTCCGACCTCAAGGGGCGCCTCGCCCTCGTCACCGGCGCAGGCCGGGGCACCGGCGCCGCGATCGCGGCACGTCTTCGCGCGGCCGGGGCCACCGTGCTCGCCACGGCGCGCACAGCACCCGCGGACACCGCCCACGAACAGTTCTTCGTCGCTGCCGACCTGACGACGCCCGAGGGCGTCGACACCGTCGTCACCGCCGTACGCGAGCGGCTCGGCACCCTCGACATCCTCGTGCACACGCTCGGCGGATCCCAGTCGCCCGCCGGCGGGTTCGCCGCCCTGACCGAGGAGCACTGGCAGGGCGAACTGGCACTCAACCTGCTGGCCGCGGTCCGCCTGGACCGCGCGCTGCTGCCGGGCATGCGCCGGGCCGGCCACGGCGCCGTCATCCACGTCTCGTCCATCCAGCGCCGGCTGCCCCTCTTCGACGCCACACTCGGCTACGCCGCGGCCAAGGCGGCGCTGACCACCTACAGCAAGGGGCTCGCCCGTGAGCTGGCCCCGCACGGAGTGCGCGTCAACGTCGTCTCCCCGGGCGCGATCGAGACCGGAGCGGCTTCGGCCCTCGTCGCCCGTATCGCCGAGTCCCAGGCCCTGGACCACGCGGCAGCCTGGGAGCAGGTCCTGTCGGCCCTCGGCGGAATACCCCTCGGCCGACCCGCGCGCCCCGAGGAGGTGGCCGAGCTCGTCGCCTTCCTCGTCTCCGACCGGGCCGGCGCCATCACCGGTGCCGAGCACACGATCGACGGCGGCACCGTCCCCACCGTCTAGGACCGCACCGTCCAGGACCGCCCACACCGGCGGCGACATCCAAGGTGACAAGGCGACATCCAAGGTGACAAGGAGAGAGATGACTGCGACCCCGACCGGCTTCGACCGCCTGCCGGATACCGTCAGGGCCTACCTCGACGCACACGCCCGAGGCGCCGTACCGGCGGCGGCCGAGTGCTTCACCCCGGCCGCGGTGGTCGTGGACGACGGCAGTACCTGGCGCGGCCGCGCACACATCCGCGACTGGCTCAGCCGCTCCTCGACCACGTACACCTACACCACCACTCCCACCGCCGCCGTCCGGCGCGGTACGGACGACTGGGAGGTGACCCAGCGCATCGAAGGGAACTTCCCCGGCGGCGTCGCCGACCTCGCGTACGGCTTCACCCTCGACGACGCGCGCATCACCACACTCGTCATCAGCCCCGCGTAACCTTCCGGCATGACGTCAGCACTGCCCCGGTTCCCGCCGTATCCGATCCGTGGTGTCCGCGTGCTGCACCGGAAGCAGAACTGCGCGCCGCACTTCGCGCAGATAGAGGTCGACTTCGAGCCCGCAGCCGAGGGCTTCGCCTTCGAGGTGGCCCAAGGGCTGACGGTGGAGTACGAACCCGCCGAGGACCTGCCACGCTTCTTCGCGGCTGTCGCCGCGGGGATCGAGGAGTTGTTGAGCGCACCCGAGCACGAAGCCGTGATCGCCACTCGGGTGGTGCTGCGGCACGCCCGCGCCGATACGTTCGGTTCCCACGAGTCGGCGTTCAGGATCGCGGGCTACCTCGCCGCCCGTCAGGCTATGGAGCGTACGGGCTCAGCGCCTCCGAACGGTGCCTCCTGAGGTGGTGCGGGCTCTTCGGCGAGGCCGACGAGGCCGACGAGCGGTCACCGCACGTGGAACGGCGGCGGCGGAGGGCGGGACCCCGTAGGTTCCCGCCCTCCGCCGCCGTCAGGTGGTCCCGGTGTCAGCCGAGGGTCCACTTCTGGTACGGGGCGCCGGTGCAGGTGCTGATCTGCAACCGGGTGCCGCTCCCCGTGGCGCCGGCCCGGGCCTCGAGGCACTTGTCCGAGACCGGGTTCACCAGGTCGTCCGCCTGGCTGTGCACCCACTGCTGGGCCTGGTTGCCGTTGCAGGTGACGATCTGTACCGGGGTGCCGTCCGCGGTGCCCGCGCCGGCCACGTCCAGGCACTTGTCGAAGGCCCGCACCGTGCCGTCGTCGTGGAAGGTCCACCGCTGGGCCGCGACGCCGGAGCAGTTGTGCAGCTGGACCGGGGTGCCGTCGGAGCTGTCGGCGTTCGCGATGTCCACGCACATGCCGTTCTGGCCGCGGATGACGCCGCTGAAGCCGGAGCCGTCGTCACCGCCGCCGTTGCCGCCCTCGGAGTCCTCGGAGGCCGTGACCCGGACGTAGTCGACGACCATCTGCTGCGGGAAGGAGGTCGAGGCGTCCGGGCTGCCGGGCCAGCTCCCGCCGACGGCCAGGTTGAGGAGCATGAAGAACGGGTGGTCGAAGACCCACTCGTCGCCGTTCACATCCTCCGGGACGAGGGTCTGGTAGTCCTGGCCGTCCACGGACCAGGTGATGCTTCCCGGGGCCCAGTCGACGGCGAAGACGTGGAAGTCGTCCGCGAACGCCCTGCCGTCGGGCAGCCGGTGGGAGCCGGTGACGCCCTCGCCGCCGGAGTAACCAGGGCCGTGGATGGTGCCGTGCACGGTGTCGGGCTCGTGGCCGACGTTCTCCATGATGTCGATCTCGCCGCTGTGCGGCCAGCCGTCGCTGGCGAAGTCGTCGCCGAGCATCCAGAAGGCCGGCCACATGCCCTGGCCGCGCGGAATCCTGATACGGGCCTCGTAGCGGCCGTACGCCTGGGTGAAGGTCTGCGCGGTGTTCAGCCGCGCGGAGGTGTACTCACACGTGCCGTACCAGCACCGCAGGTTCGGGTCGGTGTTCTCACGGGCCGTGATGACGAGGTTGCCGTCGCCGTCGAGGGCGGCGTTCTCGGTGCTGTCCGTGTAGTACTGCAGTTCGTTGTTGCCGCCGCCCGCGCCGCCGGTCTCCAACGTCCACTTCGAGCGGTCCGGCCCGCTGCCCGCGGGGCCGTCGAACTCGTCGGACCAGTCCTGCGCCGCGGCGGCGTTCTCCTCCGCGGCGGTCGCCCGGGAGGTGGGCGGCCCGGTCGTGAGGAAGAGGACTGCCGCAGCGACGGCGGTGCAGACCATGAAGACGAGCCCGCCGAGTGAATATCGGCGCAGGCGGTGAGCGGCCATGAACGAGCACCTTCTCTGTGGGGGGATGCGTGTGCTGTGCCGCGATGTTACGCATGGGACGTGGCGCGACCAACGGACCGGTCCTGCGCACCACTTCGCTGACCTGCGCTTATGCGAGAGGTCTAAGGGAACTGGGTGATCGGTTAAGGCGTGCTTGAGGTGGTGTTAAGGTCGGCCGCCCAAGCCTGCGCCCGTGCGCGTGGACGTCATGGCATCTCGAGGGCACATGACGACCGCACCGATCCGCCGACCGGCTGGAAACCGAGCAGACCGATGACCTCGCTCCGCTGAACGCCACCGGGAGCCGGTCGGTTTCCCCGGGCCGGAACCGCCTCCGGTGCCGGGGGCGCCGTAGCCCACGCGAGCCGCCCGCCGCCTCCCTGTGCCGTGGGTGTCTGTGCCGTCCGGCGGGGCATCCCTGGGGCCAGACGCTGAGTGGGCCATTCCGGGCGTGAGGTCCTCCTCGGGGAGGGACCGGTTCGGGCGGTGCGCCGGGGCGGGCGGGCTCCTACGGTGACCGTGCGCGGGTTCCGCTGCGAGAACGTGGCAGGGAGGGAAGGGCATGAGGGACGCACGCAGTGCAGGGACCGGAAAGCGACGGGTGGTGCCACCGGCGGCGAGGCGCCGAGCGGCCCTGTGGAGCCTGGCGGGCGGCACGGTACTGACCGCGACCGCCACCGCCGTGTTGATCACCGGGACCGTACCCCTGGCGGCCACCGGTGCCGACGGCCGGCCACCGGCCGGCGGCGCGCCGACCTCGACGGTCTCGTCGCCCGCGCCCACTGCGGACGGCAGGACCGGGCCCGGCCCGTGGCGTGATCCCCTGACGTCCGCGGAGATCGAAGGGGCGCAGCGACTGGCGCTCGCGGCGGACGCCGGCCTGCGCACGGCCGGCGAGAACGTCCGCAGGGAGCGGGGCGGGCCGCAGTACCTCGGCACCGATCTGGCCGAGAGCCCACCGTCGGTCGGCGGCGCCTGGGAACGGAAGGTGGTGGTCCGCTTCTACGACTACGGGGACGACGTCCTGATCCACAAGACGGTCGACCTCCTCACGCAGAAGGTCGAGGGTTCCCGGAAGATACGCGGGGTCCAGCCTCCTCCCATCCAGGAGGAGACAGAGGAGGCGGCCGTGCTGCTGCTCGGCGACCGGCTCGGCGACGGCCTGCGGCAGGACTTCGCCAGGGCCACCGGCGTCGCACTCACCCGTGTCGAGCAGTTGCAGGTCCGGGGCGGGACGTACCGGTCGTACCCGTTGCGGGGCGACCAGCGGGGCCCGCTCCGCGCGTGCGGCACCGAGCGCTGCGTCCAGGTGTACAGCCGTGTGCCCGACGGCCCGCGGATCGACACCAGCGCCTACGTGATCAACCTCAGCGACCGCTCCGTGCACCGACTCCGAGCCAAGGGCGGAGGGCTCACCTCATGAAGAAAGTGTTCCGGCCCCTCACCACGGCCGCGTCCCTGGCGTTGCTGCTGCCGTCCGCACTGCCCGCCGCCGTGGCGGCGGACACCACGCGGACAGGTGCGGACGCCCGCGCAACCTTCGCCCGGCCGTGCAGCCCCGAGAACGTCATCGAACGCACGCTCAGGGGCGGCGGTACCTGGCGGATGTGCTGGCACGACACACGCCTGGAGGGGCTCGTACTGGAGGACGTCTCCTTCCAGCCCAGGGGGGAGGCGGAACCCGTCAGGATCCTGCACCGCGCATCCCTGGCGCAGATCCACGTCCCCTATGACAACGGCGCGGCCGAGTACATGGACCTCACCGAGGACCAGTTGGGGGCCCACGTCAATCCGCTCCGGCCCAAGGACTGTCCCGGTGGTGCCCTCAGGCGAGTCCGGAGCGCTCTCGCCAGGGAGGGTGAGACCGTCAGCGGTCTGTGCGTCACCACCCAGGAGCGTGGGTTCGCCTTCCACGGTGACAACGGTGACCTGCCCCGCAGCGAGCACACGGGAAATGAGGCCCAGCAGGGCCAGGACCTGGTCGTGTACACGGTCAACGAGGCCGGGCATTACCACTACATCAACCAGTGGAACTTCTCCGACGACGGCACGATCACACCGAAGCTGGGATCCGCCGGGAACCTCTCCCCGAGCGACTTCAACGCCTCGGACGGCACCGGCTGGCCGCTCGGCGAGGGCAGCAAGGCATACGCCACCAACCACTACCACAACGCCTTCTGGCGGCTGGTCTTCGACCCCGACGGCACACCGACCTCCCGGGTGGAGCAGTTCCGGACCCGGCAGACCGGCAACTCCCCGACGGAACCCAGGACCCCCCTGCACAAGACCACCAGGAACACCATCGACAAGGAGATGGGCGGTCTCACGGACGCGAACGCCCAGCACTGGTGGCGCGTCGTCAGCGGCAAGCACAAGAACGCCGACGGCCATCCGCGCTCCTGGGAGATCGTCCACCACAACCCCACCCGGTACAGCGGGCGGCCCTTCACCGAGAAGGACATCTACTTCACGGAGTACCGGGCGGGCGAACGGTACGCCAGCGACAACCTGCAGTCGCCCGAAGGCAGCCGCCTCGAGCACGTCGGACAGTTCGTCGACGGTGAGGCGCTGACGCGGCCCGTCACCTGGGTGCAGGTGGGATACCACCACATCCCGCGGGACGAGGACCAGGCGCCCATGCCGGTGCACTGGCAGAGCTTCCGCATCATTCCGCGCGACGTGACGGCGATGAACCCGCTCACGCCGGACCACCTGCGCCAGCCCCGCTACAACGGCGACGGCGGTCACGCAGCCCACCACCCGCCCTCCCACAAGGGCGACAAGTGAACCCCTGACCTGGGGCGGCAGGACCGGCCGGCGCCTGCCGCCCCAGCTCGTCCGACGACGCCGCTCCCGCAGGCGGGACCTTCGCACCAGGCCCTAGGAGGCCAGGGCATCGCGCGCGGTGCGGGCGCGGCGGTAATGGCTGACGAGCGAGGTGTCCTCGCCGGCCGAGCCGGCCCAGTCGTCGAATGCGGTACGGAGTGTGGCGGCGACGATCTCGACGAGGAGGCGGGTCTCGAGTGTCCTCGGTACGGCATCCGCGTCGTGGTCGTCGAGTCCGGCCAGGTAGTCGTCGCTCCCCTTCACCTGGGCGCGGAGTTGGTCGTCGTTCAGCACGAGGGCGTGGACGCGTTTCACGCGGGAGACGACGTCCAGGCTCGAGGTGGTGAACGCTGCCAGCGAAGCGGTGATCGACTCTTCGATCTCGAGCAGCGACGCACCGGCGACGAGGTCGGCCCGGAGCCCGGCGCTCAGCACCTGGGTCACCTGACGCGCCGAGTACAGGACGGTGTCGACCTTGGCCGGGAAGTACCGGAAGGCGGTACGGACGGACACGCCCGCGGAGGCGGCGATGTGCTCCATGGTCGTACCGGCGAAACCGTGGGATTCGAAGGCGTCGATGGCGGCGTCCTCGATCTCGCGCTCCGTCAGGGCGCGCCGCCGCGCTCGGAGCCCGACCGGCTTCTGTTCTTGACCCATGTGCGAGTCCATGTTCATCGGACGGAGTTCTTCTCGCCACGAAGGTGGCTCGTTCCATGACGCTCGTCAATGACCCGCGGTGCCCGCGCAACCTCTCGGCGGCATCATTTACTTAACGTTTCCTGAAACCCGCCGCACCTCGCCGAATATCTCGGCACTTGTCCCTCCTGCGTGTCGTCACGGGGGCTTCGCCGCGAACGTCCACGATTCCGGCCGGACTAGGGAGGCGCGGATCGGCCGCCGCCCGGCACCGGACGGCGCGCATCTCCCCCCCTCGAACGCCCACTCCTGGACAACTAGTTGACGTGTCATGTAGAACGATGACGCATCAACTAGTTCGGTTCGCGCGTCCATCCACTGCGAGGAGACTCTCCATGAGCACGTCGCCGAAGGTCGGCCTAGAGGCCCTGCTGACCCCCGAGGAAAGCGTTCTGGTGCTGATCGATCATCAGCCCTACCAGTTCGCCAACCTGCACAGCCACGAGCCGGCGTTGGTCGCCAACAACGTCGTGGGCCTGGCCAAGACGGCCAAGGGGTACGGCGTCCCGACGATCCTGACCACCGTCCTGGAGGACCGCGGCGGTAAGTTGATCCAGCCGCTCCAGGACGTCTTCCCGGACCAGAAGCCGATCGACAGGACGCTCATCAACACCTGGGAGGACCGGGCGGTGGTGGACGCCGTGAAGGCCACCGGGCGCAAGAAGCTGATCATCGCCGGCCTGTGGACGGAGGTCTGCGTGGCCATGCCCGCCCTTCAGGCGGCCGGCGAAGGCTTCGACGTCTACGTCGTCACCGACGCCTCCGGGGGCGTGTCGGCCGAGTCCCACGCCATGGCCGTGCAGCGCCTGATCCAGGCCGGGGTGGTCCCGATCACCTGGCTGGTGCTGTTGGGCGAGTGGCAGCGTGACCATGCCAGGACGGACCGCATCACCCCCGAGGACCAGCTGGAGGCACTGGGGTACGCCGGCGCCACCGGCATAGTGACCGTGTGGGAGCAGCAGCTCCTCAACACCCCGGTCACCGGTCCGATCGGAGCGTAACGGCGGGGCAGCGGGGGAGGGGAGGGGTGGGGCGGCGCCGGTTTCCGGGTGCCGCCCCACTTCCCCGTCGGATGTCGGACGGGTTCACGGAAAGTCCTGCAGTCGCCGGACCGGCGATGCTTCAACCATTTCACTACACTTGATCCCGTGGAAGACTCAGTGAACTGGTTGACGGCGGAAGAACAGCACGCGTGGCGGAACTTCGTCCGGCTGCATGAGCGGCTGATCGGCCGCTTGGCGCATCTGCTGCAGGCGGATTCCCGGTTGGCGGCTCCGGATTTCGCCGTCCTGGTTCACCTGACGGACGTGCCGGAGGGCAGGCGGCGCTATCAGGATCTCGCGCGGGCGCTGGAGTGGGAGAAGAGCCGGATGTCCCACCACATCACGCGCATGATCGGGCGGGGGCTGGTGGTGCGGGAGGACTGTCCTGAGGACGGGCGGGGGGCTTTCGCGGTGATCACGGAGAAGGGCCGTGAGGCCATCGAGGCGGCGGCTCCGCTGCACGTGCGGGCCGTACGTTCCCTCTTCCTGGACCACGTCACCGCAGCGGAACTGAGAACCCTGGCCGAGGTGTCCGTGCGCGTGGTGGAGAAGCTGGACGAGGACGGCTGACCGGCCGACACGGCAGGGGGGAAGCCCTCGCCTTCGTGCTCGTCCTGGTCCTGGTCCTCGTCCTCGCTCGTCCTAGTCCCAGTCGCCCGCCGGGAGCAGCACCATGTTGTGGGCGCCGATGGCGTCCACCAGCTCGTCGAACTTCTCGTCCGGCCAGGGCTCGGGGCGACGGCCCGCGGCGTCGCCGTACTCGAGGAAGAAGTTCTCCGGACCGGCGGGCGTGTAGAAGACCAGCAGCCGGGACGGCTCCGGGCTGGTGTTCTTGAAGGCGTGGCGCGTGCCCTTGGGCACGTAGACGAAGTCTCCGGTGCGGGCAGTGATTCTCTCGCTGCCGTTGAGGAACTCGAACTCTCCGGAGACGACGTAGAAGGCTTCGTCCTCCTTGGTGTGGATGTGCGGGGTGTTGCCGTGGTCGGGCTCGATGAGGCCGTCCATGAAGGCGAGGGTGCCGCCGGTCTGCGCGCCGGTCACCTTGACCGCGAACGTCTCGTGTCCGGTGAGTCGTACGACGCCCCCGTCCGCGCGGACGACGAAGCCGCGGGCCGACGTCCAGACCGGGTCGTCCTTGTCGGGGAGTGGCAGTTGGAGAGCCATGCTGTGATCCCTTCTCGTGCGGTCGTCCGTTCGCGGCGATGGGGGGTCCGACTTCCGCTGCGCGGGTGGCGACCGTCAGCGGTGACGCCCCGAAGGCCGCCCTGTCGGGCTCGGTGGCCCGAACCTGTTATTGATTGTAAGTCATTGAACGACGATCAACCAGAGGTTCCGGTCGCGACCGGCTGAGGTCCCTCGCCTACCCTGGTGGGAGTTCGACCGGTACGTGAGGAAGGGCCAGACGTGTCGCAACCCGCCCCAGGCAAGCCGCCGACCAAACGCCAACTGGCTGCCGAGCAGACACGTCAGAAACTGCTTCGTGCCGCGCTCGAGAGCTTCTCCCGTCGGCCTTACGCCGAAGTCACCGTCGGCGACATCGCCCGGTCGGCCGGGGTCGCCCACGGACTCCTGTCGCATCACTTCAACGGCAAGGAGAACCTCTACGCGGAGGTGGTGCGCGAGATCAGCCGCCGGCTCCGCTCGGCGACGAGCATCACCGCCGACGGGTCGAGCGGCGCACGCCTGCGCGGGCACTTCGCCGCACACCTGCGCTTCCTCGTCGACCACGAGGATGCTGCCTTGAACCTCATCCTGCGCAGGGGCGAAGCTGCGGACCTCGCCTGGGAGACGTTCGAAGTGGTCCGGAACGAGGGGACTCGAAGCATCTGTGCGCTGCTCGACCTCGACGCCGACGCCCCCGAACTGCGATTGCCCATGCGGGGGTTCAGCGCCGCCTGTGACGAAATGGCCCGCCAGTGGCTGACGGACGGCCACACGATGCCGGTCGAGGCACTGGTCGATCACTTCATCGTCTTCCTGGCGAGCGCGGTCCGGGCCGCCCACGACCGTGCGCCGGCGCCCGCCCTGCGCCGGGCCCTCGAGGAGCTCGAACACGGGACCGCCCACCGCCAGGACACGCTGCAGGCTTGACGTGGGCGGCCCGCACCCGAATCGGCGCAGGCCGCTCGCGGGTGGGCTGAGCAGCGGGTGTGGTCGCGGGTGCCCGCCGATCCGTTACCGCGGGATACCTTGGCAGTTGGCCTGGCCGGCGCTCTGACCGCCGTCGCCGGCCACTTCGCCGCCGGTGACGAACCGGGAGTCGTCGCGGGCGAGGAACAGGACGATGCCGGCGATGTCGTCCGGCCGGCCGACCCCCGTCGGAAGCCGTCCTCGGCGACCTGGAAGAGGGAGCCGCCGGCGACCGAGGCGCGCGCCACGGCACACCGTCGGGGCATCCCGCTGCCGCCCGCCGCGTCCTCACCGCACCAGCCGCAGCCGGTCCTCGCACCTGCCCACCCGAACCGTCTGTCCCCGTACCAGTTCCAGGGCGTCGCCCTCCACGCCGTCCCCGAAGGCGACGAGGCGTTCGGATTCGACGGTGAGGCGCAGGCGTCCGGCGGCGGAGAGTTCGCCGGCCACCAGGGACGTGCCGGTGGCCGGTGACGGCCATGCCTCGCGGACGAACCAGAGCAGGCGGTCCTCCGTGGGGCCGGGCAGGGACAGGGCGCTGTTCCGCTCCTGCCACACCGACCGGAGCCAGCCGGTGGCGCCGGTGCCCGTGCCCACCAGCACTCCTGAGGAGGCCTGGGCCTCGACGGCACCCCGGTCGCCGTCGAGGCCCAGGCGGTACCTGGCCGTCTGGTGGCCGACGGCGCCGAGGTAGATCTCGTTGAGCGCGACCAGCCGTTGGGTGTCGTCGGCGACGGCCTCGACCATGGTGAGCTCGTCCGCCCGGGCGGTGGGCGCGCCGCGCAGCAGCGTCGCCGCGTCGGCGGCCCGGTGCCGTACCAGCACGCCGGGGTTGCGTCCCGGCTCGGTGTCGAAGCCGAGCACCGGCTGCCCGGTGAGGTACTTGGCCGTATTGGCCACCAGCCCGTCCTGTCCCACCACGACCACGACGTCCTCCGGGGCGAACAGGAAGCGGTCCAGATCGGTCCGCTCCACCCGGGCCTGCCGCCACGCCAGCGGCACGGCGGCCGCCACCTCGGCCAGCGTCCGGTGCGCGCGGTGGTGGCGCTCGGTGACCTCTTTCAGGTCCTGGCCGCGGGAGGAGAGGAAGAAGGCGGCCTGTCCATGGCTGCCGTGCCGGGCCACCAGTTCCTCGTACTCCGTGGCGCGGTGGACCAGGACGGCCCGCGGGGCGAGACTCATCCTCGGGCCCCGCCGCCCCCGGCGCCCCCACCGCCCTCGCCGCCGAGCCTGGCCAGCAGCCCGGTCAGCACGTCGGGCGAGATGGTCACGCTGTCGATGTGCGGGAGGTTCTCCGCCAGCCGGGTGCCGGTGAGCGCGTGCAGTATCGCCACGTCGACATCGGCGTGGGCGCGCAGCCAGGCCGTCTGGGCCTCGGCCCGTGCCTGGCCGACCTCGCGCGCCGCCTGGGCCTCCGCGCGGGCGAGCGTGACGGAACGGGCGGCCTCGGCCTCGGCGAGCTCGACCGTGCGTTCCGCCTCGGCCCGCGTGCGCACCTTGTCCGCCGCCGCGCCCTCCTCCGCCTCGCGGCGCGCGTTCGCCCCGCGCTGCTCCACCAACTGCTCCTCACGCCGCGCGAGTTCGATCTGGCTGGCCAGCTCGTTCTCGGCGATGGCCCGCTCCCGCTCGACGGCGACGGCCCGCCGCTCGTACGTCGCCCGGTCGGCTTCCTGCTGGATCAGTTCCCGGGCGGGTGTCCGCAGCGCGCGTTCCACCTCCGCTTCGGGGCGCACCGCCATGACCCGTACGGCCACCACCTCGATTCCGGTGGCGGGCAGCCGCGGTTCGGTGCCGAGGCCGGCGGCGATCCGGTCGCGGACCGTGGCGATTCCGTCGGCCGGCACGTCGGACAGCGGCATGCGGGCCAGTACGTCCAGCGCGTGCTGCTGGGCCGTCTCGGTGAGCAGTGTGCCCAGTTGCTCCAGCGGGGCCCCGCGCCAGGTCCCGGTGTCGGGGTCGATGGAGAAGTCCAGGCGAGCGGCGGCGAGCGCCGGGTCGGCGACCCGGTAGGTGACCGTGGCCTGTACCGACACGTTCTGGTGGTCGGCGGTCCGGGCGTGGAAGGCCATGGTCAGTTCCCGGTCCCCGACCGGCACTTCGGAGAGTGCGGCGGTCAGAGGCCGGAACCAGAAGCTGAGTCCTTGCCCGTCGTGTACGAGCTTTCCGCCGCGGTGGTGGCGTATGTGAGCCGTGGGCGTGGAGCGCAGGTGGCGCCAGCCGGGGCGCCGGGTGATGTCGGCCATGGAGATACCCCCTTCTCGTCTGTAGGACGATAAGCGTGATCTCTATTCTCGTCAACGGGACGATAATTGCGACGGCTCAGCTCCGCCCGTCGCGGGTGAGGATCGCCCGCGGTTCCGACAGCGGGATCTTCGGCTCGCGGTCCGCCGTGAACAGGCCGTTGATCTCCTGCTCGGTGTCGGTGAACTGGGTGCAGCAGAAACCCGCGAGTCCCGAGTCCCGATCCGCCGGTTCCCCAGGGAACCGCAGGTCGACGACGGTCGCGGCACACGGTCCACTGCTTCAGCGGCATGCCGGTCACCGGCGCCGTGCGGGTCCCGTACGAAGCCGGACTGGCCACGACGGTGATTGTTCTTGTCAGCCCTGTGTTCGTCGGCCCCAGGTGCGGCAGCACAGGACCAGGCGGTAACCGTCCGGGTCGGTGATCGTGACTCCATGCTCGTCCCAGTACGGGTTGTGCGCGGGGACCACAGTGCCGCCGGTGGCTGACAGCCGGGCGATCAGCGCTTCGTCCACGGGGGCGCCGAGGTGGACCACGAACAGGTCGTCCACGGTGGGAGTCGGATCCAACGGGTGCTCGGGGTCGTGGGTCAGCTCGAAGTGCCAGGAAGCGTGGGGAGGGCCGACCATCAGGAGATCGTGCTCTCCCGGGACGCGGTCGGTGGTCCGCCACAGAACGTCGAGCCCCAGGCCGTCCACGGAGAAGCGTTCCGCGGCGGCCAGGTCCCGCGAGGGTCGGGCCACGCGTATGTGTGTCGAGGAGTCGATCACGCCGAGTCCGTTGAGTCCGGCGAGTCCGGCGAGTCCGGCGAGTCCGTTGAGTTCGCAGAGCGCGCCGAGTCGGTCGAGCCGGTCGAGGCCTCCAGGGCCGCACGCCATACGGGACTGTCGACGTAGTGGTTGTCGAAGCGTTCCGCGGACTCGGCGATCTCCTTCGGGTCGGCCTCGCCGCGCATCACTCGGCCGAGCAGCCGCAGGTAGTCGAACCGGTCCATGCCAGGGGTGAACGAGAACAGGACGTCCGCCTCGGCTCCCGGTGCGGCGGCGAAGGCGTGCGGGGTGTGCGGTGGTACTGCCAGGAAGTCGCCCTCGTTCAGGACGGTGACCTCCTCACCCACCAGCACCTGCAGGGATCCGCTGATCACGAAGAAGAGCTCCGTCGCCCTGGTGTGGAAGTGGGCCGGTGCTCCCACGGCCCCCTCGGAGAAGGTGGACCGGTAACTCGTGCAGCTGCCACCGGTGCTGTCCGAGTCGGCCAGCAGGGTCATCACACTGCTCGGGTCGGCGCAGGTCTCGGCTTCCGCGTGGCGGGTCAGCAGCGCTCGGCGGGGCGTTGTGGTCAGGGCTTCGGTAGGCGTTCTCTCACTCATGGGCATGGCTCCAGGATCACCTCGGAAATGACCCTTCGGTAGGGTCAATCCCGCCCTCATGGCATGGGTCAATTCTGCGGTTGTTCCGCAGCCGGTCCGGCCGGTCGCAGCCGGTCCGGCCGGTGGACGGCGCCCCCAACGGCCTGTCTGCTGTCTGCGGAAGGCGGATCGGTGCAAGCCGTCGCGCGGAGATCGCGCCCGGGCAGTTCGTCGACCTCCTCGTACGTCGAGTGAACGTGGGCGGGCGCCTCCACCGGTCGACTGACGCGCGAACGCGTCGAAACCGTCCAACGCCGGTCCTCCCACCGTTCCCGGAACGAAAGTGCGGTCACGGATTTCCGACCGCCCGACCGACCGGAAGACTTCCCGGACATCTCGAAACGTCGCGGACATCATCGCGCCTGCCGTCGACTTCTCGAGAGGGGCCCCTAATGTCGCCTGATGTCCGCACACGGTGGTCCGTCGCCGATGGGTGTGGCGTGGGTCACTGTTGACCATCCAATCGGCGCGCATTTAGCATCAGCGGCGAAATAAGCCGTCGTAGGGGCGGTAAAAAAGACGCGAACCAGATCGCTCCTCCGCTGTAGTCGGCGCGATTTTACTGAGTTTTGGTAGAAGGTGGCGATATCCAGGAGGTCACGCGATGCGCCTTTGGATCCGTGAGGATATCGGCCTCGTGCTACCGGTGGCCGACCGTGTTGTCCGCCCCCGCTGCGACCTGCCCAGGGCCCTTCGGCGTGCGCATCCATTCAACGTACACATTTCGGACGGCGGGCGGAATGGTGCAAGGCCGGCCGCGTCGGCATGTTCGTGACGCACTTTCGCAAGCCATCGCTGATTCGTACGTGAACGCGGGATCCGATGTCCGTTGCGTTCTTTCGTAGTTCGTCGTTCGTCGTTCGTGAAGGGTAATTTGTGCCTTCCCCCCGCATCGCAGTTCCCCGTCATTCCGGCGAAGAAACGTCCTCCGCGCCCCTGTCATTGGCGCAGGAGCGGCTGTGGGTCATGGCGCGCATGGACGGAGACGCCAGCGCCGCCTACAACGAGCCGATGCCCTTCGACATCCGGGGGCCACTGGACCGGGCCCTGCTCGTCCAGGCGCTGCACCTGCTCGCGGCCCGGCACGAGGCCCTGCGCACCCGGCTGGTGCCCTCCGGCGGCTCGGCGCTCCAGGTCGTCGATCCGCCGGAGACCGGGTTCCCGGTGACCTTCGAGGATCTGACGGGCCTGCCGGACGCGGCCGAGCGACTCGCGCGGTTCGCGCGGACGCGGCGGGAGGTGGAGGGTGCCCCGTTCCGCCTGGGCGAGGAACCCATGGTGCGCGGCTGTCTGGTGGCGCTCGAGCCGGAGCACCATGTGCTGATCCTGACGGCTCATCACATCGTCTTCGACGGTTGGTCCCGCTCCCTGCTGCTGCGTGAACTGGGCCTGCTGTACACCGCGCTCCAGCAGGGGCAGGACCCGTCGCTGCCCGAACTGACCTGGCAGTACAGCGACTACACCCGCTGGCAGTGGGACTGGATGTCGGGGGAGGAGCCCGCCGCGCACGCCGACTACTGGACCTCCGCGCTGGCCGGCGCCCCGGCCGTGCTCTCCCTGCCGACCGACCGTCCCCGCCCGCCAGAGCAGGACTTCCGCGGCGACCGGGTGCCGGTGATCGTGGACGAGGACCTGGCCCAGGCCTTGCGCGGCCTCGCCGCCGACAACGATGTCTCGCTGTACGCGACCGTCCTGACCGGCTGGTCGGTGCTGTTGTCCCTGCTCTCCGGACAGGACGACATCGTGGTCGGCGCCCCCACGTCCAACCGCCGCCGCGGGAACGTCGAGGGCCTGGTCGGCTTCTTCGTCAACACCCTCGCGCTGCGCGCGGACCTGTCCGGCTCCCGCACCGTCAGCGACGTCCTGAAGCAGGTGAACCAGCGGGTCCGCGAGGCGCTCACCCACGTCGACCTGCCCTTCGAGCGGGTCGTGGAACTGGTCAACCCCCCGCGGAGTCCCGCGTACACGGCACTGTTCCAGACCATGTTCGCCTGGGTCCCCTCCATGCGGAAGGAACTCGAACTCCCGGGCACGGAGGTCGAACTGCGGGAGGACGCCGCCCACGTCCCCGCCAAGTTCGACCTGGTCCTGGCCCTGGCCGACGAGGGCCGGCACCTCGCCGGGGAGATCGACTACGCGGTGGCGCTCTTCGACCGGGCGACCGTCGAACGGTACGTACGCCAGTTCCTCCGCGTGCTGCGCCTGATGACCGAACGGCCGGACGCCGAGATATCCGACCTGACGTTGCTGGACGAGGACGAGCAGCGGGAACTCCTCGCCGCCTTCAGCGCGGGGCCCGCAGCGGACGTACCGGGCGCGACGGCGCCGATGGGCCTGCTGGAGCGGTTCGCGGCACAGGTGCGCACCCGGCCGGGGCAGCCCGCGGTGGTGGCCGGTGACGAGCGACTGGACTACGCGACGCTGGACCGCCGGGCCGACCGGCTGGCCGGCGCGCTGATCGCCCGCGGTGCCGGGCCCGACCGCGTGGTGGGCCTGCACGCCGGACGCACGGCCGACCTCGTCGTCGGCGTCCTCGGCATCCTGAAGGCCGGGGCCGCCTACCTGCCCCTCGACCCCGGCCAGCCCTCGGAACGGCTCACCGCCATGGTGAGCGATGCCGCACCCGTGCTCGTACTGACCGACCGGGCGGACACCGCGGGCGACGACCGGCGGCTGTGGGAGAGCCTCGCGAAGGTGGAGGCCGAGGGAGCGCACGACGACGCGCCGGGCGTCGATACGCCGGGCGACGACGCGGACCCCGCGCGGCTCGCCTACGTCATCTACACCTCGGGCTCGACCGGCCGCCCCAAGGGCGTGGCGGTGACGCACGGCAGCGTCGTCAACCTCTTCGACCACTGGCACGACCTCATGGGGGACGCCCCCGGTGAGGCGTCGTCGGCCTGGTCGAACATCGGCTTCGACGCCTCGGTGCACGAACTCCTCATGCCGCTGACCACCGGAGCCGTTCTCCACCTGGTCCCCGACGACCTCCGGGGCGACCCCGGAGCACTGATGGACTGGCTGCGCGAACACCGGGTCACCCAGGCGTTCCTGCCGCCGTCCTACGTCCTGTGGATCGACGAGGACCCGGCCGCGCGACTGGCCGGGCTGAGCCTGCGCCGGCTCCTCACCGGAGTGGAGTCCCTGCCCGAGCGCGCCCTGCACCGCATGCGCGAGCTGCTGCCCGGCCTGCGCATCTGCTTCGGCTACGGCCCGACCGAGGCGACGCTCTACTCCACCGCCTACACCGACCCCCAGCCGTACGACCGACCGTGCCCCATCGGGCGGCCGCTGCGCGGCACCCGCCTGTACCTGCTCGACGACCGCATGCGCCCGGTCCCGGTGGGGGTGCCCGGCGAGGTCCACCTCGGCGGAGCGAGCCTGGCCCGCGGCTACCTGAACCGGCCCGACCTCACCGACGAGCTCTTCGTCCCCGACCCGTTCGTGCCCGGCGAACGCGTCTACCGCACCGGCGACCTGGCGCGCTGGCTGCCGGACGGCAACGCCGAGTACGTCGGCCGCCGCGACGACCAGCTCAAGCTGCGCGGCTTCCGCATCGAACCCGGCGAGGTCGAGGCGGCGCTCCTCGCGGTGCCCGGCGTCCGGGAGGCCGTGGTGCTCGCCGACCGCGACACACCGGGCGGCCCCCACCTGGTCGCGGGCGTGGGGTGCGACGACGGAGCCGCGCGGACGGCGTACGAGTGGCGCGCGGCCCTCAAGGGCCGCCTGCCGGACTACATGATCCCCGTCGTGGTGGCCGAGTTCCCGCGGCTGCCGCTGAACCGCAGCGGCAAGGTGGACCGGACGGAGGTGCTGCGCGCCACGGCGGAGGCCCGCTCCGGACGGGTCAACACGGCCGCGCCCCGCGACCACGTCGAGATGGCGCTGTACCGGATCTGGCGGCGGGTACTGCTGCACCCGGACGTCGGGATCGGCGACGACTTCTTCGAGCTCGGCGGCACGTCGATCTCGGCGATCAAGATGGCGTCCGCCGTTCAGGAGGAACTCGGCGTGACGCTGCCGGTCCGGGACGTCCTGCTGCACCCCACCATCGAGGCGCTCGCCGAGCGGGTGCGCGGCGACGACGCCGAGGCCGCCCGGTCCACGGAGCCCGGCAACCTGGTGGAGTTCCGCGCCGGCGACGGCCGGCGGCGCGTGGTGTGCGTGCATCCCGCCGGCGGCACCGCGTTCTGCTACCTGCCGCTGTCCACGGCACTGCCCGACGACGTCGGCGTGGTGGGACTCCAGGCGCCCGGCATCAACCCCGGCGAGTCCGTCCTGCCCGGTGTCGAGGCGATGGCCCGGGAGTACCTGCGGCTCGTCGCCCCCCGCCCGGACGAGTCACTGGTGCTCTGCGGACTCTCCTACGGCGGCCTGGTCGCGTACGAGATGGGCCGCCGTCTGGTGGCAGCCGGACACGAGAGGGTGAGCGTGGTCCTGCTCGACACCCATGGCGCGCAGGACGCGCGGGACGCGCAGGACATGGGAGACAGCGGGGGCGCGGAGCAGCCTGCCGCGGTCGCGCCGGTCGGCATGGAGGAGTTCCGGGAGAAGCTGGTGCGCTTCAACGGCATGTACCCGGGCATCGACGACGCCCAGGTGGCCCGGTACCTGACCGTCTACAACCACCACCGCGAGACGGCGGGCGCCTACGCCGTCCCCGAGTCCCCGGCCCGGGTCGTGCTGATGCAGGCGACGGCCGTGGAGGACGAGGACGGTGAGAGTTCCGAGGAGGCAGCCGTCCGCCTGCGCGCGTTCTGGCGCCGCAGGGTGCGTGGCGAGTTCGTGGTCGAGCCGGTGGCCTGCGGGCACTGGGACATGCTGGAGAGCGACGAACTGCCACGCGTCGCGGCGGTCCTCGCCGCCGAACTGGACCGGACGGCAGTCGGCTCGCCCGAGGCCGAGACCGAGACCGAGGCCGAACGTACGGTGTTCTCCGGGACGGCGGAGGCACGATGAGACCGCGCGTCGAAACCTCCCCCGCCGACGTGGCCGACATGGCCGACGCCCCGAGTGCCCCGGCCGGGCTCGCCCTCGGAATCCACCACCAGGCCCTGCGCTCACCCCACGCGGACGCGGTCGCCGACGGCGACGTACGGCTGGACTACGCGACGTTGAACGCCGCGGCCGCCGCCGTGGCCGAGGCGCTGGGCCGCCAGGGCGTGGCCCCCGGGCAGGCCGTGGCGGTGGCGCTGCCGCGCTCGTGGCGGCTGGTCTGCGTGATGCTGGGCATCCTGCGGCTGGGCGCCCAGGTGGTGCCGCTGGACACCCAGAGCCCCGCCGAACGCCGCCTCTTCATCCTGGAGGACTCCGGAGCGGCCGCCCTGGTGCACGACGCGCCCGAGGCCTTCACCGGGCTCGCGCCCGACGTGAAGGCGTTCGCCGTGGACGCGCTGCTGCCCGGACTCCCGGATGCCACGGCCAGCGTGCAGGCGCCGCCCGCCGCCGGTGAGGTGTCCTTCCTGTTCTACACGTCCGGAACGACCGGGCGGCCCAAGGGCGTCGAGGTCCGCGATGCCGGAGTCATGCGGCTGGCACGACCCGGCTACCTCCGTGTCGAGCCGGGCCTGCGCTACGCCTGTCTGGCGAATCCGGCGTTCGACGCGCTGAGCTTCGAGGTCTGGGTCCCCCTGCTGACCGGCGGCTGCTGCGTGGTCCTGCGGGACGGGGACGCGCAGACGCCCGAGCGGCTCGCGGCGGCGCTGCGGCGCGAGCGGGTGGACACCGTCTTCATCACGACCGCGCTGTTCAACGCGGTGGTCACGGCCGTGCCGGACTGTTTCGCCGCGGCAGGCGAGGTCCTGGTGGGCGGTGAGCAGCTCGACCCCCGCGTGATGCGCCGCTGGTACCGGGACAACGCAAACAGCACAGACAGCACAGACAGCGCAGACAGCACAAGAAGGGCGGATAGTGCAGACAGTGCAGACAGTGGCACTCGTCTGTTCAACGTCTACGGACCGACGGAGTCCACCACCTTCGCCCTGTGCCATCCGATCCCGCGGGACTTCGACGGTGACGTGGTGCCGATCGGCCGGCCCCTGCCGCAGACCGGTGCCGTCCTGGTCGTGCCGGACCAGGAGCGGGTCGCCGCCCCCGGTGAGGTCGCCGAACTGCTGCTGAGCGGCGCCGGACTCGCGGCCGGGTACCGCAACCTTCCCGAGGAGACCGAGCGGCGCTTCGTACGGCTCGCGTGGCTCGACGGCGGCGCGGAGCGGTACTACCGCACCGGCGACCTCGTACGGGCCGACGACGAGGGCCGGATCGAGTACGTCGGACGGACCGACCGCCAGGTCAAGGTCCGTGGCTTCCGGATAGAGCCCGGTGAGGTGGAACGGCACGTCCTCGCCCACCCGGCCGTCCGGCGGGCCCATGTGTGCACGCGCCGCGCGGGTGAGGAGGGGCCGAACGAACTGCTGGCGTTCGTCGTCCTGCGACAGGAGGTGTCCTACGAGGAGTTCGACGGCCACCTCGCGGCCCGCCTGCCCGCCTACATGCGCCCGCACCACATCCACCTCGTGGACGAGCTGCCGCTCAACGCCAACGGCAAGGTCGACCAGGCCGCACTGCTGCGGCGGGCCGACCGGCCCTGGCGGCCGGCCGCTCCTCACGGACGGGCCGCCGCGACCAAGACCGAGCGCGAGGTCCTGGAACTGGCCGAGGAGGTCCTGGGCGCCACCGGCCTCGGGCTCGGCGACGGGTGGATCGCCGCCGGCGGCGACTCGTTGAAGGCCCTGCGGTTCCGCTTCGCCGTCCGGCAGCGCTGGGGCCGCGACCTGACGCAGGCGGCCGTCCTCCAGGGCGACCTGGCCGCCGTCGCCCAGGCTGTCGCCCAGGCCGTCGCCACGGTCGGCACCGGCGAGGAGAGCGCCTGTCCGGCACCGGTGGTCGCCGGTGCCCACGAGGCGCCCGCCACGAGCGAGCAGCAGCGGCTGTGGCTGCTCCAGCGCCGCGCGCCGGGCTCGCGGGCGTACTCCGTGGGACAGGCGTTCCGCGTGGACGGGCCCGTCGACACCGCCGCCCTCCGACGGGCGCTGCGGACCCTGGTGGCGCGCCACGCGGCACTGCGGACGGGCTTCGCCCTCGGAGCACAGGGACTCCGGCAGACGGTCGGCGCACCGTACGACCCCTGGCACGAGCCGGGCGGCACACAGCGGGCATGGAGCGAGGAGGAAGCGCACACCTACGCCGACACCTTCTTCGCCGAGCCCTTCGACCTCGCCGTCCCCCGGATGCTCCGGGCCTGCTGGCTGCCCCGTGACGGTGGCGGAACGCTTTTGCTGCATCTGCACCACATCGCCGTCGACGGCTGGTCGCTGAGCGTTCTGCTGCGGGATCTGTCCACCGACTACGCCGACACGGACACGGACGCCGACACGGATACGGACACGGACACGGATACGGACACGGATACGGATACGGATACGGATACGGTCCGGACCCCGGCACCCGCTCCGGCTCCCGACCCCCTGGACTTCGCCACCTGGCAGAGCGGCTGGTTCGCGACCGCGGCCTACCAGGCACAGCGCGACGAACTCCTGGCGTACTACCGGGACTTGCAGGAGCCCCAGGAGCCGCTGCCCGATCAGGACGCCGGTCCGGCACCGCGGGCGCGGCTGCTGCACACCTCGCTCGACGTCGTACGCCGGGCCCAGGTGGACCGGCTCTGCGCCGAGCTCGGGCTGACCCGCTTCCAGGTGCTGCTGAGCGTGTTCTCGTGGAGTCTGTACGGCGTGACCGGCCTGGTCCGGCCCCGCGTCGCCACCCCGGTCGCCAACCGCCCGGTACGCGAGTTCGAGGACAGCGTGGGCATGATGGCGAACACCGTGCTGCTGCCGGTGACCGTCACGCCCGGTGCGGACCTGCGCGCGCACCTCGTCCGTACGGGAGCCGGGACGGAGCAGGTGCTGCGACGCCAGGACGTGGCGCTCGCGGACGTGCTGACCGGCTGGGAGGCCGTCGGCGACGGCACCCCGTTCGATCTCCTGTTCGTCCTGGAGAACACCGACTTCGCCGGGCTGCGGCTGCCCGGCTGCGTCCAGCGCCCCTTGTGGTGGGCCGCGCCGGAGGCCAAGTGCCCGATGACGGTCTCCGTGGTCGAGCACTCCGACGGACTCGACCTGCTGTGGGAGTACGCCGAGGACCGCTTCACCGGGGAGGCCGTCGAAGCGATGGCCGAGCTGTTCCGGCGGGGCGTGGACGCGCTCGCGTCCGGTGGCCGCTCCACCGCGCGGGAGCTGGTCGCACCGTACCGGCGGTCCCTGCCGGAGCACGGGCGCGGCCCCGCCCCGGAACCGGGCTTCACCACGGTCGCCGAGGGCTTCGCACGGCAGGTCGCCCGTACCCCCGACGCCCCCGCCGTGCTCACGGCCGACGGGAGCACCCTGAGCTACGCGGCGCTCGACGCCCTCGCCGACGCCCTCGCCACCGAACTGGCCGACCGTCACCCGGTCCCGTCCGACGGCGGCCCCTGCCGGGCGGCCCTGTACCTGAACCCGTCCGCCGAGCACGTGGTGTCCCTGCTGGCGCTGGCGCGGCTGAACGTCACCGCCGTCCCCCTCGACCCCTCCTACCCGGCCGACGTGCTGCGCCGCGTCCTGGAGCGGGTCGACCCGCTGTGCGTCCTGGTCGCGGAAGACGGAGCGCCGGCCCTGGACACGCTGCTCACGGACGGCGCCGTGCGCCACCCCGTCGTCCTGGCGGACCTGGCGCACCCGGCGCACCCGGCGCCGCGGGAGACGGAGGGCGCGAGGAGGTGGGGTACGCACGACGGCGCCCGGCCGCTGTACACCCTGTTCACCTCCGGCTCCACCGGCGTCCCCAAAGGCGTCCAGATCTCCGACCGCACGCTGTGCGACCTCATCCGGTGGCAGTCCGGACCCGGTGGCCTGACCGCTCCGGCGGCCACCCAGCAGTTCTCGATGCTGGCGTTCGACGTCTCCTTCCAGGAGATCTTCGGGACGCTGTGCACCGGCGGCAGCCTCCAGCTCGTCCGCCCCGGGTGGCGCCAGGACGCCCCGGCACTGCTGGAGCGGCTGGAGTCCGCGGGGACCGAGCGGATCTTCATGCCCTACGTGGCCCTGCAACTGCTCGCCGAGTACGGGGTCCGCCTGGGCAGGTTCCCCTCCCGGCTGCGCGAGGTGGTCACCGCGGGCGAGCAGCTGGTGTGCACCGACTCCGTCCGCCGCTGGTTCGCCGGACTGCCCGGCGCCCGCCTGTTCAACCACTACGGGCCGACCGAGACGCACGTGGTCAGCGCCCTGTGCCTGGAGGGCGACCCGGACCGGTGGCCCGAGCGGCCCGCCATCGGACGCCCCGTGGCCGGCGCCGACCTGCGGGTGGTGGACGCCCAGGGCGACCCGGTTCCGCCCCGGTGCACCGGCGAGCTGCTGATCGGCGGCACCATGACCACCCGCTGCTACCTCGACGAGCCCGCCCTGAACGACACGCGCTTCGTCGCGGTGCCCGGCACGGGCCTGTTCTACCGCAGCGGTGACCGTGCGTGGTTCGACGACGAGGGCCTGCTGCACTACGCGGGCCGCGACGACCAGCAGATCAAACTGAGCGGGCACCGGCTGGAACTCGGCTCCGTCGAAGCGGCCCTGCTGCGCCACCCACTCGTGTCCAACGCCGTCGTCGCGCGGGACGGTGACCGGTTGACGGCCTGCCTGGAGGTACGCGGCGGGGTCCCGTCCGCCGACGACCTCACCGCACACCTCTCCGCCCTGCTGCCCTCCTACGTCCGGGTGGACCGCTTCCGGAAGCTGGGGAAGCTGCCGCTCACCCCCAGCGGCAAGCTGGACCGGCGGGCGGCGCTTCGGGCGCCGGGAAAGGAGATACGCCGTTCGGCGGCCGCCCGTACCACCCATACCACCTGTACCACCCATACCACCCGTACCGGCCTCTCAGCCGAGGAGGAGCGGCTCACCGCCGCCTTCGAGGAGGTCACCGGGGCGACGATCGGACCGGACCAGACCTTCTTCGAGGCGGGCGCCTCCAGTCTCGCCCTCATGCGCTTCCACCTGCGCTGCACCACGGCACTCGGTCTGCGCTTCGGCGTCGCGGACCTGTTCGAGCACGTCACCGTCCGCTCCCTGGCCCGCCACCTTGCTGCCGCCGACGGCCTCCCCCGCACCCGGACACCCGCCGCACCGGCCGGAGAGAACGCACCGGCCGGAGAGAACGCATCGGCACGGAAGAACGACGGGATCCCGGAGCCCGGCGAACCGATCGCGGTGGTCGGCATGGCGGTACGGGTGCCCGGCGCCCCCGACCTGGCGGCCTTCTGGGACCTGGTGGTCTCCGGCGGCACCGGTATCCGTCGCGTCGACGCCCCGGAGGGCGTCATCGGCGCGCACAGCACGCTCGACGGGATGCTCGACTTCGACCCGGGCCACTTCGGCATCAGTCCCCAGGAAGCACGCCTGATGGACCCCCAGCAGCGCCACCTGCTGATGGCCTGCGTGCAGGCACTGGCACACGCCGGGGTCGCGGACACCTCGGCCACGCGCGTGGGCCTGGTGGCCGGCGCCGGGGAGAACACCTACTTCCAGTCCCTGCTGCGCGAGGCGGATCCCGCCCGGCTGCCCGACGGTTTCCAGCTCGCCCTGCACCACGACAAGGACTTCCTGACCACCAAGGTGGCCTACCACCTCGGGCTGACCGGCCCCGCCTTCGCCGCCCAGACCGCGTGCTCCAGCTCCCTGGTCGCCGTGCACCTCGCGGCCGGCCTGCTCCGCCAGGGCGACGCCGAGGTGATGCTCGCCGGGGGAGTGCTCGTCGACCCCACACTGACCGGCGGCTACCGCTACCGCCCGCAGCACATCTTCTCCGCGGACGGTGACTGCCGCCCCTTCAGCGACGACGCGACCGGCACGGTCGGCGCGAGCGGCGTCGGTGTCGTGGTCCTCAAACCGCTGCGGCGGGCACGGCGCGACGGCGACACCGTCTACGCGGTAGTCACCGGCTCGGCGGTCAACAACGACGGCGCGATGAAGATGAGTTACACCGCGCCGTCCCTGGCCGGGCAGCGCGAGGTGATCCGCACCGCGCTGGCCCGCGCCGGACGCACGGGCGCCGACCTCGGCTACGTGGAGGCGCACGGAACCGGCACCCGGCTGGGCGACCCGATCGAAGTGGGCGCGCTCCGCCAGGCGTTCGACGTGGACGAATCCGCCCGCTGCGCGCTCGGCTCCGTCAAGAGTCAGCTCGGCCACATGGGCGCGGCCGCCGGTGTGGTGGGCCTCGTGCGCGCCGTCCTCGCCGTGCACCACGGGACCATCCCGCCCACCATCAACTTCCGCGCCTTCAACCCGGAGATCGGCCCCGACCCCACCCCCTTCCACGTCCCGGACCGGGTCACGCCCTGGCCCGGGGGACGCGCACGGGTGGCCGCGGTGAGCAGCTTCGGGATCGGCGGCACCAACGCCCACGTCATCGTGGAACAGGACACCGGTACCGGGAGCGGGAGCGGGAGCGCCGCGACCGGCGCGGTACCGAAGTGCCTGGTGCTGTCCGCCTCCAGCGCCGACGTCCTCGCCGCCGACGCCACCCGGATCGCCGACTACCTCGAGCTGCGGCCCGAGCTGTACGAGTCCGTCCTGCGCCACCTCCAGTCCGGACGCGCGGCCCACCGCCTGCGGACCGCCGCGCCCGCCGAGGACGCCTCTGCCGCCGTGCACTGGCTGCGCGCGGTGGCCGCCGGAGGGGTTCCGCACGGCACCGCGGACCCGGACGCCGCGCCGGTTCCCGCCGTCGGCCGCACGGCCCGCGACCTCGCCGAGGACTGGACCGCCGGAAGACCCGTCGACTGGCGGACGGACCCCGCACCGGCGTCGGCACCCTGGGACTTCCCGCCCCCGTCCTTCGCGCTCGCGGAGTACGACTTCGACCGCACGCCCAAGGCCACGCCCAAGGCCACGGCCGAGGCCCCGTCCGTGGCGGAACCCCAGCGGCTGCCGCGGGCCGACTGGCTGCACCAGCCGCACTGGGTCCGGCTGCGCCGCGCCGTCGTCGCGGGGTCCACCAGGGGCTCCACCGCGGGCACAGGCGCACCGGCCGGACGCGCGCCGGTCGTGGTCGTCGTCGCCTCCGAGAGCACGCCGCAGGCAGCGCTCGCGCCGTTCCGGGCCGTGGCGTCACGCCTGGTGAGCGTGCACCCGTCCGACACCTTCGCCCGCAGGAGCGCCGACGTCTTCGACGCCGACCCGGCCGACCCGGCGTCCCTGCGCCTGCTGCTCGACGCGCTGTCCGAGAAGGCCGGCACCGACGGCACCGACGGCGACGCCCTCACCCTGGCCGACGCGGAGTGGGTGCACGCGCTGCCCCTGGACGTCACGGGACCGGTCGGCCCCGGCACGCTGGAGCACGCACGCCACGCCTGCCTCGACACCACGGCGGCCCTGGCCCAGGCCCTGTCCGGGCGGACCGGCTCCCCGCGCGTGTGGTGGCTGTCGTACGGCGCACGACCCGTGACCGGCCCGGTGGACCGGCCCGAACTGGCGCTCCTCGCCGGGCCGGTCGAGGTCGCCCCCCAGGAGGCCGCCCTGGACGGCCACTGGCTGGACCTCCCCGACGGCGACCTCACCCGCTGGGCCGCACACGTGGCCGCGGTCGTCTCCGAAGCGCGACGGACGGAACATCCCGATGGCCGGGCCCTGCCCCGGCAGCTCGCGCTGCGGCAGGGCCACTGGTGGCGACCGGGCACCACGCCCGTGCCGGCGCCGTCCGGCACGGAGCCCCTCGTACCGTTCGCGGTCGGTGAGGAAACGGTCCACCTGATACTGGGCGGCACCGGCGGTATCGGCCGTGCCGTCGCCGCCTGGCTGCTGGAGCACACGCGCGGCCGGGTCCTGCTGCTGTCGAGGAACCCCCGGCTGCCCGCGGAACTGACCCGCTGGGCCGACCGCGTCGGCCTCGTACCGGCGGACCTGGCGGCCATGCCCGTGCACGAGGTGGCGGCGGCCGTCGCCGGACACACACCGCGGCTGGACGGTGTGGTCCACGCGGCCGGCCTCGGATTCGGGGGACTGCTCGTACGACGCGACGCCACGGCGATGCGCGAGGCCGCCGCGGCCCGGGAAAGGGGTGCCCTCGTCGTGGAGCACCTGATCGAGACGTTCCACCCGGAGGTCGCGGTCTACTGCTCCTCGATGTCCGCCCTGCTCGGCGGCGTCGGCCAGAGCGACTACGCGGCCGGCGCGAGCCTCCTCGACGGCTTCGCCCACCACCGCGCCGCGGAGACGGGGACGACCGCCCGGATCGGTATCGACTGGGACGTCTGGCGCGAGACCGGGATGGCGACCGCGGTCCTGGACGCGGACCGCCGCCACCAGGCGCACCTGGAGGTCGGACTGACGGTCGAGGAGGGCAAGGCGGTCTTCGCCCACGCCCTGGCCCTGCAACTGCCGCAGCTCCTCGTCTCCACCACCGACATCGCCGCCTCCCGCGCCTTCTACGCCCCCTCGGCCGGCGACCGGACGGAACCGCCCGCCGCACGGTCCGGACCGGCGCACCCCGGGGCCGACGACGCGACGGGTTCCCCGGCCCCGGACAGCGCCACGGCACGAGCCGACGCCCTGGCCCGCGTCATCCAGGAGCTGCTGGGCGTGGAGGAACTGGACCCGGACGGCTCCCTGTACGACCTGGGCGCCGACTCGCTGACCCTGATCAGCCTGATCGACCGCGTCGAGGACGACTACGGCGTCGCGTTCGACCTGTCCTCCTTCAGCCACCGGGTCAGCCTCACCGAGGTCCTCAAACACATCGAGGCGGCCCTCGCCCCCTCCGAGCCCACCACCGACTCCACCGCCGGGCCGGCCGGGACCACCGCGTCCCGGGTCGTCCTCGACACCTGGCAGCAGGGAACCGGCCCGGACGTCGTGTGCCTGGTGCACCCCGTGGGCGGAGACATCCAGGCATACCGGTCCCTGGTGGCGGCGCTCGGTCCCGTACCGACCGTGTGCCTCATCGCCGATCCGGCACTCCGCGACGCCACGGTGCCCGCGTGGTCCCTCGCCGAACGCGCCCGCCACTACGACGCGGAACTCCGCCACCACTTCGGCGGCTCCGGCCACCGGCTCCATCTGGCCGGGTGGTCCTACGGCGCCCGGGTGGTCATGGAGATGGCCGCCCTGGCCGAGTCGGCCGAGCGGCCGGTGGCGGCGCTCCACCTGCTGGACCCACCACCGCCCCGGGCGGACGCCCTGGTCGCCGCCTACGACGAGACCCACCTCGAGCGGGTGTTCGCCGCCGAGCTCGGCACCGGGGTGACGCCCGCATCGGCGGAGCACGCGCAGGCGTACGCCGAGAGGCTGGCCCGCTGCTGCCGGGCGAACCTGCGCAGCCTGGGCGAGCACCGCGTACGACCGCTCGCCTCCACCCCCACGTTCCTGTGGCTGGCCGAACAGCCCACGACGGGTGTCCCCGCCCCCGGTGACCCGCGGGAGACGGACCGGCAGTGGAGTGCCTGTCTGCCCCCCTCCGCCGTACGGCGGTCCCTGCCCACCGACCACTACGGCGTCGTCGCGCCACCCCATGTGCACACGGTGGCCGAGACCGTCGGGGCACTGCTCGACCAGAACTCGTAACCCCCACGCCCCACGCTCCCTGGAGGATGACATGGAGTCATACGAACGCGACGCACTGGAAGCGATCACCACGCGGCCTCTGCATCCCTACCGCACACTCACGGTCGAACGGATCACCCCCGTACTGGGCGCGGAGGTCTCGGGCGTCGACCTGTCGCGGGAGATCCCGGCGGACCAACTGGACGAGATACGCACCGCGTTCCGCGATCACCACGTCCTCGTCCTCCGTGACCAGACGATCACCGTCGAGGACCACAAGCGTTTCGCGTCGGCCTTCGGCGAGCTGCGTCCGGTCAACCCGCCGCCGCCCGAGGGCGACCCCTACGTCCTGGAGATCCGCACGACGTCGGCCGCGGCGAACGTGGCGGGCAACGGCTGGCACGCCGACGGCACCGCCGACGCCGAACCGTCGCTGGGGTCGATGCTGTACATCACCGAGATCCCCGAGCCGGGCTGCGGCGGCGACACCCTCTTCGCCAACATGCACCTCGCCCACGACATGCTCTCGCCGGCCATGCGCGCCCTGCTGGACCCGCTCACCGCCGTCCACGACGGCGCCAAGGCCCTGGCGGGCTACACCCCGCCCGCGGACTACGTCATCCCCAGGAGCGAACACCCGCTCGTCGCCCGGCATCCCGAGACCGGCCGCAAGCTGCTCTACGTCAACCAGGCCTACACCAGCCGCGTCCCGCAGCTCTCCGCCCAGGAGAGCCAGGCCCTGCTGGACCTGCTCTTCGACACCATCGCCTGCAGGCCGATCCTGCACTGTCGTGTGCGCTGGACCCCGAACACCCTCGTCCTCTGGGACAACCGCTGCGTCCAGCACCACGCGACGTACGACTACTACCCCTACGCCCGTTACGGCCGGCGCGTCGCCATCAACGGCGGCCCCGTCAAGGGCTGACGGCGCGACCGGAGGCCACGTCGGCCAGGACGGGGAGCACGTCGAGCACTCCCGGGCTCCCTGTCCCGGCCGGCCGGCTCCCTACGGACGACATGGTCCGCCCGCCGGACTCAGCGGACGGTGTCGAGCAGCAGGCTCGCGGCCACCGCCGCCCCGTCGGTGCGGATCTCGTCGGCCAGCGCCTTCGCCCGGGCCCGGGTGTCCGGGGCCAGGGCCGTCCTGATCGCGGCGCTCAGGGAGTCGGCGGTCGCGGTCGGGCCGTCGAGTGCCACACCGATCTCCAGGTCCGCCACCCGGCCGGCCCAGTACGGGTTGTCCGACAGCTGGGTGGCCGCCACGACCTGCGGCGCGCCCGCGCGGGCGGCCGTCACCGTCGTGCCCGCGCCGCCGTGGTGCACCACGGCGGTCACCCTGCCGAACAGACGCTGCTGGTTGACCTCGCCGACGGCGAAGCAGTCGTCCCGGCCGTCGACCAGGTCCAGATCCGCCCAGCCCCGGGAGAGGAGTGCGCGATGCCCCTGCGCGAGGATCGCCTCGATGGCCCCGCGGGCGACGTCCCGCGGCGGGCGTATGCTGCCGAAGCCCACGTAGACCGGTGGCGCGCCCGCGTCGAGGAACGTCACCAGGCCGGCCGGGAGCGGGCGTTCGTCCGGCAGGCTCCACGTACCCGTCTGCACCACGTCCAGGCCCGGGGTCTCCCGCCACGGCCCGAGGGCCGGGTCCGCCGCCAGCCACGGCCGGTCGGTGAGGACGTGGTCGCGTACGTCGTCCACCGGCGGCAGGCCGAGCGCTGCGCGCCGGCCGTTGAGTGTCTCGCCGAACTGCGCGTTCACGTTGCGGGCGTCGAGCTCCCACAGCGTCCGGTTGTCGTTCGTCCCGGGATCCGGCTCCGCCCAGCCCGGTCGCGGTGGCGGCGCGTGGTGCGGCGACGGCAGGTGGACCGCCGCGTAGCTCGCGTACACGTAGCGGATGCCCGCGGCCTCGGCGACGGACCGCGCGGCGATCTGCGCCAGGCCGGCCGCCACCAGCACGTCACATCCGTCGGCCGCCGCGGGGAGGACATCGAACTGCGTCTCGACCAGCTCGGTCCGGTACCGGGCGAGGTCCGCCGCCGAAGGCAGGACCGCCCCGCGCATCAACGTCCGCACCGCCGGCCCGACCGGTACGTGCCGCACGCCGAGACCCGCCAGCCGCTCCGCGAACTCCTCGTCCGGCGGGGTGCACATGCGCACCTCCACGCCCAGCGCCCGCAACCGCACCGCGAGTGCCACCAGCGGTTCGACATCGCCCCGCGTTCCGTACGTGGACAGGAGCACCCGCATCGTTCGTCCTCTTCCGTCCGGTCTTCCCACACGTCTCGGCCCGTGCCCGTCCAGCCTTCGAGCGGTCCTCGTCGACGGCGACGCGTCGGCCGTAGCGGGTGCGCGGCAGCAGTGTATGTCGCGCGATACCGAACGCGGTGGCGATCACTGAACAAACACCGTCCCGATCCTCGACACCACCTGGGAGCCACTCCATGCAGAGATCGTCCGCGCCCGGACCTGACGTTTCGGTCATACTGCCCTGCGCCGGAACAGGAGCGCGCTTCGGGGCCCCCTACTCGAAGGAGTTGCACTGCCTGACGCCCGGGGTCACCGTGCTGGACCGCAGCCTGGACACGGTGGTGGAACTGGCCGAGAGCGGACTCAACGTGCGCATGGTCGTCGTCATCGGCACCCACAAGCTGGACACGGTGAGCTACCTCGCGCGCTACGCCGGGACCTTCCAACTGCTCTTCGTCTACCAGGACGCGTCGTGCGAACCAGGTCTCGACGGCGCCATCCGGTCCGCCCTGCCGATGACGCAGGGGCCGGTCGCCCTCGTCCTGCCCGACATCGTCGTCAACGGCGCGGGCAGCGCCGGCAGCCTCCTGGCCGCACTGGAGAGCCTCGGGGTGGCGGGGTGGAGCGTGGTGGCCGCCGAAGAGCGGGATCCCGGCACGCTGCGGCAGATGGGCGCGCTGGCCCTGGCCGAGGAGGGCGGTGTGGTGACGGTCGGGGCGGCCACCGACAAGCCGGCGGATCCCTCGTCCTTCAACGCGTTCTGGGGCATGGTGGCGGTCACCGAGGAGGAGGCACACCGGTTGCCCGACGTGGTGAGCGAAGGAGCGGACAGCCCCCTGGTCGGCGCGGTCGCCCTCATGGTGGAGGAGATCGTCAACTACAACACCGCCGCGGGCTGACGCACCTGGTCACCCCTCCGCCTCACCCGGACAGGTCGCGACGTCGTCCGTCGGTGTCAGGAGACGTGAGGTCGCTGGAGTCCTTGGAGGAGGAGGGCGATCAGGCGCCGGGGGTCGTAGCGGGGGTCGTCGTCGCGTCCGATGCAGAGGTTGCCGACGCCGCGCATCAGCTCGTAGGGCTGCGTGCCGGGCTTGATGTCGCCGGCGTCGACCGCGGCGTCGAGCAGTTGGGCGCAGACGGGCTGCAGACGGTCGAGGAAGTAGGTGTGCAGCGCGGCGAAGCGGTCGCTGTCGGAGTGCAGGGCGTCGGCGAGACCGTGCTTGGTGACGAGGAAGTCGACGAAGAGGTCGATCCACTGGCGCAGTGCGTCGAGCGGGGAGTCGGAACTGGCCAGCAGGCGCGGGCCGGCCTCGGCGCAGGCCTCGATCTGGTGGCGGTAGACGGCGGTGACGAGATCCGCGCGGGTGGGGAAGTGGCGGTAGATCGTGGCCATCCCGACGCCCGCCCGGGCCGCGATCTGACGGATCGGCGCGTCGACGCCGGAGGTGACGAACACTTCGGCGGCGGCGGTGAGCACCGTCTGCCGGTTGCGCTGTGCGTCGGCTCGCTTGCCTCGGGACGGCGACCGCCCCGCAGTGCTGTCGGTGGCCATCACGCACTCCTCTTCCGCCGGTTGACAAAACGGAGCAGTGCTCCAGATACTAGATGGAGCGATGCTCCGCTTCAGGTTAGTCGAAGCGGGATATCCCTGACCAGCCTGTCCGCCGTCGGTCGCAGGAGACCGGCGGGCAGCAGGCGCCACCGAAGGGGAACCCACTCGTGAGTACATCCACCGCCACCGGCGTCGACGCCTCGGGCGCGCCCGTCCCGGTCCTGTCCTTCAGCCCCGTACTCCTCCCCGTGCCCGGACGTCCCGTGGACCTCCAGGTACGCGTCTCCGCACCCGCGACCGGAACCGGCCTCGCCGTCATCCTCCTCTCCCACGGTCAAGGCCCCTCGAACAACCTCTCCTCACTCAACGGCTACGCGCCGCTCGCCGACCTCTGGGCCGCCCACGGATTCGTGGTCGTCCAGCCCACCCACCTCAGCTCCAGGACGCTGAGCCACCTGGTCGCCGACGCCCCCGGGGCCCCCTTCTTCTGGCGCTCGCGCGCCGAGGACATGTCGCACGTCCTCGACCGACTCGACAAGATCGAGAAGGCCGTGCCGCTGCTCTCCGGGCGGATGGACCACACCAAGGTCGCCGTCGCCGGGCACTCGTTCGGCGGCTTCACCTCCAGCCTCCTGCTCGGTGCCCGGGTCACCGACCCCGACGAGGGGGGAGAGGTGAGCCTCCTCGAACCCCGCATCAAGGCGGGCGTGCTGCTCGCAGCGCCCGGCAGGGGTGACGTCCTGAACGGACCGATGGCCGACGCGCTGCCGATCCTGCGGACCGTCGACTTCTCCACGATGACCACACCCGCGCTGGTCGTCGCCGGCGACAGGGACGACTCCCGGCACTTCACGGACAGGGGACCGGACTGGCACGCCGACCCCTACACCCTCGCCCCCGCGCCCAAGACCCTGCTCACCCTCTTCGGCGCGGAGCACGGACTCGGCGGGATCGCCGGGTACGACGCCGCCGAGACCACCGACGAGAGCCCCGGGCGAGTCACCGCCCTGGCCCGGCTCACCGCGGCCTACCTCCGCACCCAGCTCGGTTCCGGCGCCCCCACGTGGCAGACGGCGCGCGAGGAACTGGCGGCCGCCCCCGATGCGCCAGGACGGGTCGAGTCCAAGTAAGCCCTCCGACGCGGCCACGACGCCCGCACGGCACAGGCTCTCAGGGCCTGCGGGCCGAGGTCGCCGTACGCAGCAGCCACTCGGCCGGACCGTACCGGAAACGTGCCGTCAGCCATGCGCTGACGGCGAGTTGACCCGCGTACAGGGCGAGGCACCCGGCGAGCACGGCCGCCGCCCCGTGGTGGCCGTACCGGGCCAGGCCGTGGCCCGTGAAGACGAGGGCGAGGACGAGGGACTGGCCGAGGTAGTTGGTCAGGGCCGTGCGTCCGGCCGGGGCCAGGGCCCGGCCCACCCGGCGGCCGGGTCCCGTGCGCAGCAGGAGCAGCAGCCCGCACACGTACGCGGCGGACAGCGCCGGGGCGGTGAGGGTGCCGACGGCGGACCCCACGTGGTACCAGCGGGCGTCCAGCGGGCCGTTGCGGCAGACGGCCATGACGACGCCGCCGGCCAGGCCCACGGGCAGGCAGCGGGTGACGATCCTGATCAGTGTCGCCCGGTGCCGCCCGGTGTCGGCGAGCAGCCCGCGCCGCCCGGCGACGAGCCCGGCCACGAAGGCGGCGAGCATGCCGGCGCCGTAGACGACGCTCCACGTCAACGAGGCCCGCAGCTCCCGCAGATGGGCCCCGATGACCGTGCCCGAGTCACCCCGGTAGGCGGTGGTCCACGGTTCCAGCGCGGCTTCGGCCTCCCGTCCGCCGGGCGGCTCGGCGACGGCGAGGGTGAGCGCGCCGTAGGCCAGCAGGCAGACGACGGTGAGGGTGACGAGCCCGGCGGCGGCCTGCAGCAGCCTGCGCGGAGCGAAGTCCTGCACCGCGAACAGGGCGAGGCCCAGCACCGCGTACGACATCAGCACGTCACCGGGGAACAGCAGCACCCCGTGGGCGAGGCCGAGCGCGAACAGGCAGGCCAGGCGGCGCAGGTACCGGGACACGAAGGGGTGCCCGGCGCGTTCGGCGGACTCCCGCTGGAGGACGAAGCTGTAGCCGAACAGGAACGAGAACAGCAGGTGGAACTTCCCGGCGACCAGAGCGGTGATCAGCCACTCCACACCCTCGTCGACCGGGGCGGAGACCGGTTCACCACCGTCCGCCCCGACATGCGGTCCGGCGATCAGCAGGGCGTTGACCAGCAGGATGCCGAACAGCGCGAACCCGCGCAGCACGTCGACCTCGTGCACCCGGGCCGCCCGCGACGCGTCCGCGCCGTCGGGGTCGTCGGGCCGTACGCGCGCTCGGGGCAGGGCACGCCCGGGTGACGGCGACGAGCTGCTCACAGGGGGCCTCCGGAACCACGGGAACCACGGCGCGGACCGCCGACGAACTCACCACCTCACCACGTGCCCCTCCCGGCAGCAACTCACCCCGACCGGGGAGAACGGGCGCAGGGCCGGGGCACTGTCCCCCGGCCCTGCGCCCGTGAGCCGTACGGTGTCAGACCGCCGCCGCGCGGCTGGCTCCGATGCGGACCGCCAGGTCGTAGGCGTTCTGCACCGAGCCCGTGTTGGCCTTGGCCTGGCCGACGATCTCGAAGGCGGTGCCGTGGGCCGGGGTGCAGATCGGCACGGGGAGGCCGCCGGCCATGGTGACGCCGCCGTCGAAGCCGATCAGCTTCATCGCGATCTGGCCCTGGTCGTGGTACATGGTCAGGATGCCGTCGAAGTCGCCGGCGCGGGCCCGCAGGAAGATGGTGTCCGAGGGGAACGGGCCCTTGAAGTCCAGCCCCTCGGCCGTCAGGTCGCCGATGGCGGGGGCGATGACGTCCAGCTCGTGGCGGCCGAACTTGCCGTTCTCGCCGGCGTGCGGGTTGAGGGCGCAGACACCGATGCGGGGCGCCTCGACGCCGGCCTCGCGCAGCACCTGGTGCAGCAGCTCGCCGGCCTTGACCACGTTCTCGCGGGTGATGCCCGCGTCCACCTCCGCGATGGAGACGTGGGAGGTGACGCGGGCGGTCCACAGGCCGGGCAGGATGTTCAGCTCGGAGGTGAAGGCGTCGACGCCCAGCACCTTCTCGAACCAGCGCAGTTCGTCGTTCTCCGTCATCCCGGCCAGGTGCAGCGAGGTCTTGTTGAGCGGCGCGAACAGGATGGCGTCCACCTCGCCCCGGCCCGCCATGTCCAGCGCGGTACGGAGGTTGGCCAGGGCCCAGCGGCCGCCGGCCTCGGTGGCGGTGCGCCGCTCGAACTCCCCGGCGGGGCGGTGGGCGCTGTTGTCGTGCAGCAGCGGGACGCCCGGGGTGTACTCGGTGGCGTAGGCGACGGTCAGGCCCGCGTCATCGCCGGCGCCCTTCAGCTCGGCCTCGTCGGAGATCAGCACGATGTCCGCGGCGGCGGTGTTCTCGGGTTCGGACAGCAGCCTGGCGATCAGCTCGGGGCCGATGCCGGCGGGGTCGCCGAGGGTGACCGCGACGCGGGGACGGCGGGAGGTGGTGGTGCTCATGACTGCCTTTCGTGGGCGGGGGAGGGGGCGGTGGAGGAGGGGTGCCGTGACGATCCGTCAGACGCGGGGGACGGCGGGGTGTTCTCGCCGGGCGGGGTGTCATCCGGAGCGGTGCCGTCGTCAGCGGTGCCGTCGTCGGCCGAGGAGGCGCCGGGTGCGGGGGTGCCGGCGTCCGGGGAGCCCGGGGCGGTGCCGTCCGAACCGGGGCCGCCCGTGCCGGGGCCTCCCATGCCCGGCGCCCCGCCGCGGTCGCGGCGCAGCGCCTTGACGGCCACCGGTCCCACGACCAGGACGGCGGCCAGCGCCAGGATGACGAGCGCGGCCGGGCTGGCGAAGACGGTCGGCAGGACCGCGCCCTCGCCGAGCGCGGACGTCTGCACCAGCGCCTTCTCGAACAGCGGGCCGATGACCAGGCCGAGGACCAGCGGCGCGACGGGGAGGTTCAGCCGCTTCATGGCGTAGCCGACGAGGCCGAAGACGATCACGATCCACACGCTCAGCATGCTGTTCTTGACCGAGTAGGCCCCGACCAGGCTGGTCACGATGATCAGCGGGTACATGATCGCGTACCGCACGCGCAGCAGCTGCGCGAGGACCGGCGCGAGGGGCAGGTTCAGCGCCAGCAGGATGAAGTTGCCGATGAAGAACGAGGCGAGCAGGCCCCACACCAGCGTCGGCTGGTTCTCGAACAGCAGCGGGCCGGGCTGGATGCCGTAGATGAGGAAGGCGCCGAGCAGTACGGCGGTGGTGGCGCCGCCGGGGACGCCGAGCACCAGGGTGGGCACGAAGTTGGCGTTGGAGGCGGAGTTGGTGGCCGCGTCCGGGGCGACCACGCCCTCGATCGCGCCGGTGCCCAGCTTGTGCCGGTTCTTCGAGAACCGCTTCTCCGCGCCGTACGCCATGAAGGACGCCAGCGTCGTACCGGCGCCGGGCAGGCAGCCGAGGAGGAAGCCGACGACGGTGCCGCGGGCGGTCGCCGGAGCGGCCCGCCTCAGGTCCTCCTTCTTCAGCAGCAGGTCGCGGAAGCGGGCCCGGATGGGCTCGGCCATGCCGGTGTGCAGCTGGTTCAGCAGCTCGCCGATGGCGAAGAGGCCGATCATCACCTCGACGTAGGGGACGCCGCCGAACAGGTCGATCTGGCCGAAGGTGTAGCGCGGGGTACCGCTGCCGACGTCGACGCCGATGCAGGCGATGAGGATGCCGACCAGGCCCAGCGCCATGCCCAGCAGCAGGTTCCTGCCGGAGAAGACCACGATGGTGCACAGGCCGAGGATCATCACGGCGAGCATCTCGGGCGGCCCGAAGTCCAGCGCGAGCCGGGCGAAGAACGGGGCGACGGCGGCCAGCGCGAACAGCGAGGCCATCGCGGAGACGAAGGCGCCGAGCGCGGAGATGGCCAGCGCGGGGCCGGCCCGTCCTTGCCGTGCCATGCGGTACCCGTCGAGGGTGGAGACGACGGACGAGGCCTCGCCGGGGGTGGCGATGAGGATCGCGGTGATCGTGGCCCCGAACTGGGAGCCGTGGTAGATGCCCGCCAGCATGATCAGCGCGGTGAGCGGGTCGAAGGTCAGGGTGACCGGGATGAGGATGGCCACGCCGGTCGCCGAGCCGAGGCCCGGCAGGATGCCGATGACGGTGCCGAGCAGCACGCCGACGAAGCACCACAGCAGGTTCTCGGCGCTGAGGGCGGCACCGAAACCGGTGACGATGTTGTCGATCACAGGGCGCTCCAGACGGCGGGGTCGAACAGACCGAGCGGCAGCGGCACCCGCAGCACCACGATGAACAGCGCGTACGAGACGACGAGCACGCCGGCGGCGGTGGCCAGGGAGACCAGCGGGCGCAGCCGCTCGACGACGGCCGTCAGGAAGAGGGTCATCAGGGTCAGCGTGGGCAGCATGCCCAGGACCGGGATGAGCAGGCCGGTCACGGCCATCACGGCGGTGACGACGACCAGCTTGCGGCGGATGGCACGCCGCTCCTCGGGGGTGTGCTCCGCCTCCTCGGTGACGTGGCCGTCGCCTTCCAGGACGGAACCGGTCCGGGTCTCCTGCCAGATCAGCGCGGCCCCGATCAGGGCCAGCAGCAGCCCGGCGGCCCGGGGCAGGGCGCCGGCGCCGATGGTGCCGTCCTCCGGGTTGGTCCAGGGGTAGGCGAAGGAGCCGAGGAAGAACAGGGCGCCGGTGGCGGCCAGTACGGCGTGGGCGGTGAGCACGGGCCGTCTGCGGCGGAGGGCGGACGCGTCCGGCGCGGCGGTGACGGGGCTGGCGTCGGCGGGCCGGGTCACGCGAACACCTCCTGCATCTCGCGGTCGTAGCTCTCCAGGAAGCGCTCGAACTCCTCGCCGCTGACGTCGGCGGGGATGAGCATGTCGTTCTTGATGTAGTCCGTGTAGGTGTCGCTCTTCATCGCCTTGTGGATCGCCTCGATCCAGTAGTCGCGCTGCACGTCGGCGATGCCGCTCGGAGCGAGGACCCCGCGCCAGATGGTGACTTCGGCGTCGAGGCCCTGCTCGGCCGCGGTGGGCACGTCCTTCATCACGGGGTCGTCGTAGCGCTCCTCGGTGAGCGTGCACAGCGCCTTGAAGTCACCGCTCTCCAGGTACGGCTTGGCGGACGCGGCGCTCGCCGGGGCGACGTCGATCTGCCCGCCGAGCAGGCCGGTGAGGACCTCGCCGGTGGAGCCGTAGGGCACCACGGAGAACTGGCCGCCGTTCTTCTCGAACTCGGCGACGACCAGGGAGTCCGCGCCGGTCTTGCCGCTGGACCCGGTCTTGACCTTCTTCTGCTTCGCATCCTCGACGAGGTCGGCGCAGGTGTCGTACGGGGAGTCCTTGCCGGCGACGACGATGCGGGAGTCCTCGGCGAACATCACCAGCGGGGTGAAGTCGCGGTAGCTGAACGGCACGTCGTAGACGGCGGGCAGGGTGTTGAGGGCGGTCTCGGCGACGAGCAGGGCGTTGCCGTTGCCCTCTTCGGCGAGGAAGGTGGCCCAGCCGACGGCGCCGGAACCGCCCTCCTTGTTCTCGACGTTGACGTCGAACCCGGCCTCGAGTTCGTTGAGGCCCTGGGCGACGACCCGGGCCGAGCGGTCGCTGCCGCCGCCGGGGGCGAATGCGACCACGGCCGAGACCGACCCGCGCGGGGTCCAGTCGTCGGGTACCGGAGCGCTCGCGTCGAGCAGCGAGCAACCCGATGTCAAGGTCAGCGTGATGGCGCTGGTGACGGCCAGCGCCAGGCGCAGCGGTGACTTCATCGTCGACCTTCTTGCGTCAGGAGGGGGAGGATCGTGCTCCGAGCCGCCGTCCCGTGCGACATCAGAGATCCTATTGGATATGCGAGACGACGCTAAGGCTCGCCGCGAGGCTTGGCAAGAGGTTGCGGGGAGGGAAAAGATCCGGACACGGAGGCTCAGGGGGCCGGACGCGGAGGCTCAGGGGACCGGCCCCGGCGGCTCAGGGGTCGGGACCCGGCGGCTCAAGGCTCCGGACACGGCGACGGCCGCGGAACATCGTCGATGTTCCGCGGCCGTCGCCGTGAACCGTCCTCCGGCCCGTCGCCGAGGTCGCTCAGCCGTCCGCCGAGACCCGGCGCGCCACCGCCCCCAGGTGCGCCCGCATGGCCGCCACGGGGCGCTCGGGGTCGCCGGACTCGAAAGCGGCGAGGATGGCGGCGTGTTCGTCCACCGCCTGGTCGATGTCCATGGCGCCGTGGTCGGCGGTCTGCCGCAACCGGTGGACGTGGGCGCTGAGCTGGTCGGCGGCCCGGTTCAGGAAGCGATTTCCGGCCGCCCGCATGATGGTGAGGTGGAACTCCCAGTCGGCCGCGAAGTACTCGCGCAGGTCGGCGAAGTCGGTGGGCCGGCCGCCCGTGCCGCGCAACTTGCGGACCCGGTGCGCGCACAGCACGTGCTGGGCGTGGGCCGCGCGCAACTCCGGCACCAGGTCCTCGGCCTGGGAGACCGCGCGCTCGACGGCTGCGATCTCCAGGATGCCGCGCATGTCGAACAGCTCCGCGAGCTGCTCGGGGGAGAGCGGCGGTGCCACCCGGTAGCCCTTGAGCGCCACCCGCGAAACCAGGCCGGTGTGTTCGAGCTGCACCAGCGCCTCGCGGACGGGGGTGGGGGAGACCTCCAGCTCGCGGGCGAGGGAGTCGATGCCCAGTGAACTGCCCGGCGGTGTCGAGCCGTCCAGCAGTTTCTCCAGGATGGCGTCGTACACGCCGTCGCGCAGGACCCGTCGGGGCACCACCGGCTTGCGTGCGGGCTTCCGTGCGACGGCGGCGCCGCTGTCTTCTCTGCTCATCTCGGTCGCGATCCTAGCGCGGCGGCCCCGCTGCGGGACCTCCCCGTGACCGCTCCGGGGGTGTTCCCCATCGAAAAGATCCTATAGGGTCCATGATTCAGAGCCGTCCGGCCGCCCCACCGGAGCCGTGAGCCCGGAGCTCGGAGCCCGGAGCCGAACCCCACGGAGACGACGATGTCCCACACCGCGCAGGACTGGCCCATCGGCGCCGCCCTCCTGCAGTTCCCGAACACCACCCCCGACGGCGGCCCGGTGCAGGACGCCACCGCCCACCAGTGGGGCCAGGTGCTGCACGAGGTCGCCGCCGAGGGCTTCGACCACGTCGACCTCACCGACAGCTGGCTGCGCCCCGGCGACCTGCCGCCCGAGCGGCTGCGCGAACTCGCCCGCACGCTCAAGAGGTTCGAGCTCGGCGTCTCCGCGATCTCCGTCACCCGGCGCAGCGTCATCGACCCCGACCCGGACACCGCCGCGGCCAACACCGCGTACCTGCTGCGCAGCATCGACGCAGCGGCGGAGCTGGGCACCACCGTGGTGTGCGCCGGGCTCCACCGGCCGCTCACCGTCGCCCAGCGCGAGGCCCTGTGGTTCTGGCACGAGCCGGGCGCCGGCGACCCCGAGGGCGACGAGCGCGCCTGGGCGCTGGCCGTGGAGCGGCTGCGCGCCGCGGGGACACGCGCCGCCGGCCTCGGCCTGCGGCTGTCCCTGGAGATGTACGAGGACACCTACCTCGGCACCCCCGAGAGCTCCGTCCGCCTCGTGCGCGACATCGGCCTGGACAACGTCGGCATCAACCCCGACATCGGCAACCTCGTCCGGCTGCACCGTCCCGTGCCGCACTGGGAGGAGCTGCTCACCCCGGTCCTGCCGTACGTCAACTACTGGCACATCAAGAACTACTACCGGGACCACGACCCGGCCACCGGCGCCTGGTTCAGCGTGCCCGCGCCCGTGGAGTCCGGCGTCATCGACTACCGGCGCGCCCTCGGCCTCGCGCTGGACGCGGGCTTCGACGGCCCCATCTGCACCGAGCACTACGGCGGCGACGGCCTCGGCGTCTCCGCCCGCAACCGCGACTACCTGCGCCGCATCCTGGCCACCAAGCTGTCCGCGCCCACCACGGACGGCACGGACGCCACGGACGCCACGGCGGAGGAGCGGCCGTGACCCTCCTCCACAACGATCCTCAAGCCTTCGCCGACGAGGCGTTGGCCGGTTTCACCGCCGCCCACGCCGACCAGGTGCGCCCCGTGCACGGCGGCGTCGTCCGCGCCTCCGCCACCCCACCGGGCCAGGTGGCCGTCGTCCTCGGCGGCGGCACCGGCCACTACCCGGCCTTCGCCGGCTGGGTCGGCCCCGGCTTCGCGCACGGCGCCGCCTGCGGCAACATCTTCGCCTCGCCCTCCGCCTCGCAGATCTGCTCGGTGGCGCGGGCCGCCGACAACGGTGGCGGCGTCGTCTTCGGGTTCGGCAACTACGCGGGCGACGTCCTGCACTTCGGGCAGGCCGCCGAACAGCTGCGTGCCGAGGGCATCGACGCCCGGGTCCTCGCCGTCACCGACGACATCGCCTCCGGCCCCGCCGACCGGCCCGAGCTGCGCCGCGGCATCGCCGGCGACCTGCCCGTACTGAAGATCCTGTGCGCGGCGGCCGAATCGGGCCGCCCTCTGGACGAGGTGCTGCGCACCGGAGAGAAGGCCAACGCCGCCACCCGCACCCTCGGCGTCGCCTTCGACGGCTGCACGCTGCCCGGCGCCGACAAGCCGCTGTTCACCGTCCCGGCCGGCCGGATGGGCGTCGGCCTGGGCATCCACGGCGAGCCCGGTATCGGCGAGGGCGCGCTGCCGACCGCCGACGAGGTGGCCGAACTGCTGGTGGGCGACCTGCTGGCGGAGCGGAAGGCCGCCTCCGCCGCGGCCGGGGGCAGCGACCGGGTCGCCGTCCTGCTCAACGGCCTGGGCGCCACCAAGTACGAGGAGCTCTACGTCGTCCACCGCGCGGTCGCCGCACGGCTGGCCGCCGAGGGGCTCACCGTCGTCGCCCCCGAGGTCGGCGAGCACGTCACCAGCCTCGGCATGGCCGGGCTCTCGCTCACCCTCACCTTCCTCGACGCCGAGCTGGAGGAACTGTGGACGGCCCCGGCCGCCACGCCCGCCTTCCGGCGTGGCAACGTGACTCCCCGCCCCGACCGCACCGACGACCTGACCACCACCCACCGCACACCGGACGCCGAGCCCGGTGACGTCGCCTCGCAGGCGCTCGGCCGCCGGATCGCCGCGGGCCTGCGCACCGTACGGGACACCGTCGTCGCCCATGAGCGACGACTCGGCGACATCGACGCGGTCGCGGGCGACGGCGACCACGGCATCGGCATGCGGCGCGGCGCCGAAGCCGCCTGCGAGGCCGCCGAGGAGGCCGCGGCCTCCGGCGCCGGGGCGCGTACGGTCCTCGCCCGCGCCGGTGCCGCCTGGTCGGAGCGGGCCGGCGGCACCTCCGGCGCCCTGTGGGGCGCGGCGCTCACCGCGGGCGGCTCCGTGCTGGGTGACCGGGGCGGCGCCGACGCGTCCCGTATCGCCGCAGCCGTACGGGCCGGCGTGGACGCCGTACGGCGTCTCGGCGGGGCGGAACCCGGTGACAAGACCCTGGTGGACGCGGCCCTGCCGTTCGCGGACCGGCTCACGGCCGGTGCGGGAACCGGCGACGGACCCGCCACTTCGGCGACCGCCGGGCTGGCCGCCGCCTGGGCGGACGCCGCCCGCGCCG
>NZ_JAVRHI010000490.1:0-10665 GCF_034105845.1 Streptomyces sp. CRN 30
GCCGCCCCCGCGGCCCGCGCCGTCCCCACGGCCTGCCCCACCACGGCGGCTCCCGCCGCCACGAGCAGCCCCCGCCGCCCCGGCGCGCTCACCACGGCCACTCCTCCTTCGGCACCGTGAGGGTGCGGGCGCGCAGGGGCGCCCGCCCGCCGTACTCGCGACTCGGATACATGGGACGGGTCCTGCCTTCCGGTTCGATGCCGATGACGTCGTCGCCGCGCCAGCGCACGCGGTACACCCGCCCGGCGGCGGTCTCCTCGGTGACGGTCTCGGGCAGCGGGAACGTGACGGTCACCCGCTCCCCGGCGCGCGGCCCGGCCACGCTCAGCGTGCCGTCCGGCGCCCACAGCCCCGGTTCGGCGCCGTGGAACGTCCGTTCCGGGCCGTCGGGCGGCACGCGCCGCACCCGCAGGTGCGCGTACCCCGCCCACTCCGGCACCCGCAGCCGCAGCTCGCGGCAGTCCTCGCGGACGTCCAGATCGACGCGCCCCGTGTACGGCAGGTGGCTGAGGACGTCCACGAACCGGCTGCCGCGGTTGAGCAGCAGGTCGACGCGGACGAGCCGTTCGTCGCCGGTGACCGCGAGGTTCCAGCCGGTGAACAGGCCCCGCACCCCCGAGCCCACGCAGCACGCCTGGACGTCCGCGGTGTGCCCCCGGCCGAGGACGCTGTCCGACACGTAGTCGTTGGGGGCGCCGTACCCGGCGAAGGCGCCGCGCAGCCGCTCGCCGACCCGGTACCGGGTGACCCAGCCGGGTTCGTCGCCGCTCCGGTCGGGCGCGGACCGCACCCAGGAGACGTCCAGCAGCTGCGAGGAGGTGAGGTGCCCGCGCAGGAACCGCTCAAGGACCGGCCAGCAGTCGGCGTGGCCCGCGCCCGCGAGCGTCCCGGCCAGGGAGACCAGGTCGACCAGCGAACACGTCTCGTGCTCGTACCGCTGCCCGGCCAGGTCGCCCGGCGTCCAGCCGAACGCCGTGCACTGCCCGAGCGCCCAGTCGAAGGAGCGGCGCACGAACGCGGTCAGCGCGTGGTCACCGGAGGCCACCGCGTACTTCGCGAGCCCGTCCAGGGTGCCGAGGCGGGTGTGGAAGTGTCCGCTGCGGTAGGCCAGCGCCGGGTTGAACGAGCCGTCCGGCAGGAACACCCCGCTGTACTCGGTGATCAGCCGGGCGAACCGGCCGCACAGCTCCCACGCCCGCTCGTCGCCGCTCATGAGGTGCCAGCGCAGCAGCGGCATGATCAGCCGCCCGCAGAACGACGCCGGGTCGGGCGCCAGACGCAGCTGCACGGCGTTGGCCGACGGCCAGCCGCGCGGGGTGTACTCCGACGCCGGGAAGTACCAGACGTCGCGTTCCTTGACCGCGATCCGGTGCAGCGCCGCCACCAGCCGGTCCGCCGCCGCGCCCGCCTCCTCGTCGCCGCTGTCCTGGTACCAGCTGGTCAGCGCGAGCAGCGTGGCCCGCTGGTCGATGAGGTTGGCGTGCGGTTCCCAGTGTCCCTTGGGGTGGCTCCGCCGCCAGGTGAGCCCGTCCTCGCCCAGGAGGGCGAGCAGGGTCCTCTTGTATGCGGCCTCCGCCTCGCTCCAGGCCGAGGCGCCGGTCATGTGGCGGGCGAGGACGCACGCGTCGGTGAGCCGGCCGTGACTCGACCCGTAGTCCCAGTCGCCGTGACGGAGTTCGGCGGGGTCGGCGAGGAGGTCGGCGCCGAAGAACGGGATGCCGTCGAGCTCGGGGTCGGCCAGGCCCACGACCGCGTTCATCGCCAGCTCGGCTCGCTCTTCCAGAAGGAGGGTTGCTGGTATGCCAGTCATCGTGTGTGACGCCGCCTCGGGGTCCGGAGGGGGAGTGGCAGGGGTCGACGACGAAACGCTAAGGGGGGTGACAGGGGCAGTCAAGAGGGCAAGAAGGCGCAGGAAACAGGTCATGTGCGGGATGTGCGGGGGGTGTTGACGCGGTCCGTCGCGGGTTCTACGGTTCCGGTCGTCCGGCTCTTCCGGGTGGAATGCCACCCGGGGGACGCGGGCCGCCGGAACGGCCACGACCACCGACCCACCCAGGGAGCCCGGGACGTGACGACCGCACCCCACACCCTGCGCACCGACCGTCCCGACGATCCGCTCGGCCCCGACGAACGGGCGAGCGCCTGGTACGACACCCCGCGCGGCCGGGCCGCCGTCGACCGGCACCGGGACACGGCGGGGTTCCGGTCCACCGTCACGCTGCCGCCGGGCGCGCCCACCCGGATGGAGCTGCCCCTGCCGGACGGCGGCCGCGACGTACGCCACGTACCGCCGGGAACGCACGAGTTCACGGTCCCCGGCGGCCGGCCGGACCCGCGCGAGCCGGCGCCACGAGGGGAGTCGTAGACGATGGCGGACCACGCACTGCCCTACTGGGCCGACCTGAGCCCCGGCTCCGGCCGCCTCCCCCCACGGGCCTGGACCGCTTCCTGTGGAGCCCGACGGCTGACTCTCGACGGCACCTGGTCCTTCCGGCTGTCGCCGGCCGCCGACGCGCCGCTGGACTTCCTCGGCGAAGGCGGTCCCGCCGCCCACGACACCGCCTGGTCGCCGCTGCCCGTCCCCTCGCACTGGGTCCTGCACGGCCACGGCATCCCCCGCTACACCAACACCGCCTACCCGTTCCCCATCGACCCGCCGCACGTCCCCGACGCCAACCCCACCGGCGACCACCACCGCGTCTTCCACCTGCCCGACGACTGGCGGCGTCCCGGCAGCGTCCTGCGGTTCGACGGCGTCGACTCCTGCTTCAAGGTGTGGCTCAACGGCCGCGAACTGGGCACCTCCAAGGGCAGCAGACTGCCCGCCGAGTTCGACGCGGGCGACGCCCTGCGCCCCGGCCGCAACGACCTCGCCGTCCGCGTCCACCGCTGGTCCTCCGGCAGCTACCTGGAGGACCAGGACATGTGGTGGCTGCCCGGCGTCTTCCGCGACGTCACCCTGCTGGAACACCCCGAGGGCGCCCTGCGCGACCACTTCACGCACGCCGCCTACGACCACGAGCACGGCACCGGCACCCTGCGCGTCGACACCGACGTGCCCGCCCTGCTCGACCTGCCCGGACTCGGCGTCCACGCCCACCCCGCCGACCGGCCCCTCACCCTGCCCGGCGTCACCCCGTGGAGCGCCGAGCGGCCCCACCTCTACGCGGGCACACTCACCCCCGCCGGCGGCGGCCCCGCCGTCCCCCTGCGCATCGGCTTCCGCACCGTGGCGATGCGCGACGGCCGCTTCACCGTCAACGGCGTCCCCGTGCTGCTGCGCGGCGTCAACCGGCACGAGCACGACCCCCACCGGGGCCGCGCCCTCGACCTCGCGACAATGCGCCACGACGTGCTCCTGATGAAACGCCACAACATCAACGCCGTGCGCACCGCCCACTACCCGCCGCACCCCGCCTTCCTCGACCTCTGCGACGAACTGGGCCTGTGGGTCGTCGACGAGTGCGACATCGAGACCCACGGCTTCGTCCACGCCGACTGGGCGGGCAACCCCGCCGACGACCCCCGCTGGCTGCCGATGCTCCTGGACCGGATGCGCCGCACGGTCGAACGGGACAAGAACCACCCGAGCGTCGTCGTGTGGTCCCTCGGCAACGAGAGCCACCACGGCGCCAACCTCGGCACCCTCGCCGCGTACACCCGCGAGCGCGATCCGTCCCGGCCGCTGCACTACGAACGGGACCGCACCTACCGCCACTCCGACTTCTACAGCCTGATGTACGCCCCCGTGGACGAGGTCGACCGCATCGGCCGCCACGAGGAGAAGGCCCCCGCCGGGACCGCCGACGACCCCGCCCTGGAGGAACGGCGGCGCCGACTGCCCTTCCTGCTCTGCGAGTACGCGCACGCCATGGGCAACGGACCCGGCTCCCTCACCGACTACCAGCGCGCACTGGAGCGGCACCCGCGCTGCGCCGGGGCGTTCGTCTGGGAGTGGATCGACCACGGCATCGCCCGCACCGACGAGCAGGGCCGCCCCTACTTCGCCTACGGCGGCGACTTCGGGGACACCCCGCACGGCGGCACGTTCTGCGTCGACGGCCTGCTGTTCCCCGACCGCACCCCTTCGCCCGGCCTCCTCGCCTACAAGAAGGCCGCCGAACCGGTCGGCATCACCCTCGACCCGGCCGCCGCACTGATACGCGTACACAACCGCCACGACGTACGCGACCTGGCACACCTCACCTTCCGCTGGTCCCTCGAAGCCGACGGGAAACGGGTCGCGGAGGGCGAGGTCGCGGTGGGGGACGTCCCCCCGCGCGGTACGGCCGAGACCGCCCTGCCCGAACTGCCCGACACGGGCGCGGGGGAGGCGTGGCTGACGGTCCGCGCGGTCCTCACCGCCGACGAGCCCTGGGCCCCGGCGGGCCACGAGGTGGCGTGGGCCGAGGCCCGGGTCCCGACGGCCGGTGCTCCGGTCACCGCCGGCGGCCCTCGACGGCGCTCGGACGGCGCGGAGTTCGACACACGGTCCGGAGTGCTGCGCGAGTTCGCCGGCACCGGGCTGGCAGGCCCGCACCTCGACATCTGGCGTGCCCCCACCGACAACGACCGGGGCATGGGCGACAACTCCGTCCTGCGCCGCTGGCGCGCGGCGGGCCTGGACCGCCTCGTCGTCCGCACGGAACACGTCGAGGCGACGCCGGAACGGGTGACCGCGGAGTCCCGCCACGCCCCGGACGGCCTGCCGCACGGCCTGCGCGTCCGGCACACCTGGACCCGGGACGGCGACGCGCTGCGCCTGACCGTGGACGTCGTCCCCGAGGGCCCCTGGGAGGGACTGACCCTGCCGCGCGCCGGGGTGCGGTTCACCCTCCCGGCCCGCCACGACCGGGTCCGCTGGTTCGGCAAGGGCCCGGGGGAGGCGTACCCCGACAGCGAGGACGCCGTCCACACCGGCCTGTTCACCGCCGACGTCGCCGCGCTCCAGACGCCGTACGTCGTCCCGCAGGAGAACGGGCGCCGCGCCGCCGTCCGCTGGGCCGAACTCCTCGACCCCGCGACGGGACGCGGCCTGCGCGTGGAGGCCGCCGACCCCGGCCGGCCCTTCGGTCTGACGGTCCGCCCCTGGAGCACCGCCGAGCTGGAGGCCGCCGCGCACCCGCACGACCTCACCCCCGGCGACCGGCTCCACCTCCACCTGGACGCCGGCCAGTACGGCCTCGGCAGCGCCTCCTGCGGACCGGGCCCCCTGGAACGCCACCGGCTGCCCGCGCGTCCCTGGCGGCTGGAGCTGCGCCTGCGCCCGCTCGGCCCGGCGTGACCCGCCCGTGCCGCCGCCCGACAACAGCCGACGAGGGAAGGAAGGCCGCGTGACCACCCACGACGACCGGCATACGACCCCGTACGCACCCGTATGGGAGTCGCTGCGCGACCACCGCGTCCCGGACTGGTTCCGCGACGCCAAGTTCGGCATCTGGGCCCACTGGGGCCCGCAGTCCGCCGCCCGCCGCGGCGACTGGTACGCCCGCCACCTCTACGGCCCCTACGGCGGCACGGAGGACTTCGAGCGGGACCGCACCGCCCGGCAGACCGCCCACCACCGCCGGCACTACGGACACCCCTCCGTCTTCGGCCACAAGGACCTGTGCCGCACCTGGCGCGCCGAACGGTTCGACCCCGAGGCGCTCATGGACCGCTTCCGCCGGGCCGGCGCCCGCTACTTCGTCTCCCTCGCCGCGCACTGCGACAACTTCGACCTGTGGGACTCCGTCCACCAGCCGTGGAACTCCGTCAACGTCGGCCCGCGCACCGACGTGGTCGCCCGCTGGGCCGCCGCCGCCCGCACGGCCGGGCTGCGGTTCGGCATCAGCATGCACGCCGGGTCCTGGACCTGGCGGTGGCTCGACGCGGCGTTCGCACGGGACGCCGACGGACCCTACGACGGGCACCTCACCGCCGCCGACGGACACGGCACCTGGTGGGAGGGGCTCGACCCGCGCGCCCTCTACGGCCGTCCGCGCCGGCCGGGCGAGAAACCGGACGCCGCGTTCGTCGACGACTTCTACGCCCGGCTGCGCGACGTCACCTTCCGCCACGAGGCCGACCTGGTCTACCTCGACGACTCCCGGCTCCCCTTCGACGAGGGCAGCGTCTGCCCCGCCGCCCCGCCCAGCCGCCGGGGCCTGGAGTTCCTCGCCGACTACTACGGGCGGCGGCCCGAGGGAACCGTCAGCATCAAGACCGTTCCCGACGAGGACCGGGGCGCCGTCCTCCTCGACGTCGAACGCGGCCAGCTCGGCCGGATCGACCCGCACCCCTGGCAGTACGACACCAGCATCGGCGACTGGTTCTACCGGGACGGCGAGCGCTACAGGACCGCTCCCGAGATCGTGCATCTGCTGGTCGACACCGTCAGCAAGAACGGCTGCCTGCTGCTCAACGTCCCCCAGCTCCCCGACGGCACCCTCGACGAGGCGACCGGCGCCGTCCTCGACTCCCTCGGCGCCTGGACCGAGCGGTGCGGCGAGGCCGTCTTCGGCACCCGCCCCTGGACGGTCCACGGGGAGGGCCCCACCGACGTCACCGGCGACCGGGCCCGGGAGCGGACCCTCACCTACACCCCGCACGACATCCGCTACACCCGAGACAAGGACGGCCGCACCCTCTACGCCTTCCTGATGGCCTGGCCCGACGACGGCACCGCCCGCCTCCGCGGCCTCGGCACCCGCGCCGGCGCGCTCGCCGCACCACCCCGCCGGGTGACGCTGCTCGGCGGCGACGCCCCGGTCCGCTGGACGGCCCGGCCCGACGCCCTCCACGTGGGGCTGCCGTCCCGGCCGCCCACCCCGTACGTCCAGGTGCTCCGCATCGAACTGGACGGATGAGGAGGCCCGCACCGTGCCGCACCCGACGACCGTGACCGCCCCCGTCGCCGAACACCACCGCGAACCCCTCGGCATCGGCGAATCCGCGCCGCGCCTGAGCTGGCGCACCCGGACCGACGAACCCGGCTGGACCCAGCGCGCCTACCGGATACGCGTCACCGGCCCGGACGGCGCCACGGTCACCGACACCGGCCGCGTCCCCGGCGCCGACTCCGTGCTGGTGCCGTGGCCCGGTCCGGCGCTCCCCTCCCGCGCGCGGGTCCACGTACGAGTACGGGTCTGGGGCGGCGCGGACGGCGCCCCCAGCCCCTGGTCACCGCCGGCCGCCGTCGAGACGGGCCTGCTGGACCCGGCCGACTGGCTCGCCCGCCCCGTCACCCCCGACACCGGCGACGAGCGGGGCCCCCAGCCGGTCGCCCTGCTGCGCCGCGACGTCCCGCTCGACGGCGACATCGCCGCCGCCCGCCTCTACACCACCGCCTACGGCCTGTACGAGACCGAGATCAACGGCGTCCGCGTCGGCGACGAGGTCCTCGACCCGGGCTGGACCTCCTACCGGCACCGGCTGCGCTACCGCACCCACGACGTCACCGCCCTGCTGCGGCCCGGCCCCAACACCGTCGGCGCGCTCCTCGGCGAGGGCTGGTACACCGGCCGCCTCGGCTGGGACGGCGGCCGCCGCCACCACTACGGCCGCCGGCGCGCCCTCCTCGCCCAACTGGAGATCCGCCACCGCGACGGCCGCACCCTGACCGTCGCCACCGACGAACACTGGCGCTGGACCACCGGCCCGCTGCTCCGCTCCGAGCTGTACGACGGCGAGCACTACGACGCCCGCCGCGAACGCGACGGCTGGTCCCGGCCCGGCCACGACACCCGCGACTGGTCCCCGGTACACGTCCTGCCGCCGCCCACCGCCCGGCTGACCGCCCCCACCGGCCCGCCCGTCCGCCGCACCCGCACCCTGCCCGTCCGAGAGGTCCTCACCACCCCGTCCGGACGCACGGTCGTCGACTTCGGCGAGAACGTGGTCGGCCGGCTGCGCCTCACCGTGACCGGACCCGCCGGACACACCGTCACCCTGCGCCACGCCGAGGTCCTGGAGCACGGCGAACCGGCCCTGCGCCCGCTCCGTGCGGCCGCCGCCACCGACACCTACGTCCTGCGCGGCACGGGCACCCCCGAGACGTACGAACCCCGCTTCACCTTCCACGGCTTCCGCTACGCCCAGATCGACGGCTGGCCCGGCCCGTTCGACCCCGCCGCCGTCGAGGCGGTCGTCCTCCACACCGACCTGGAGCGCACCGGCTTCTTCGACAGCTCCGACCCGCTGCTGAACCGGCTCCACGACAACGTCGTACGCTCCCTGCACGGCAACTTCGTCGACCTGCCCACCGACTGCCCGCAGCGCGACGAACGGCTCGGCTGGACCGGCGACATCGCCGTGTTCGCGCCCACCGCCGCGTTCCTCACCGGCTGCGCGGGCATGCTGAGCGGCTGGCTGCGCGACCTCGCCGCCGAACAACTCGCCCGGCCCGACGGCTCCGTCCCCCTCGTCGTCCCCGACATCCTCGACCCGCCGGCCGGCACCGGCCCGCACGCCCTGTGGGGCGACGCGGCGGTCCTCGTCCCCTGGGCCCTGCACCGAGACACCGGCGACCTCGAACTGCTCCGCGCGCAGTACCCGTCGATGACGACCTGGCTGAACCGCGCGACGGCCGACGGGCTTCGGCACGGCTCCGGCCGGGCCGGTGGCGGGCTCTGGTGCGACCCCGGTCAGCTGGGTGACTGGCTCGATCCCGCCGCACCGCCCGACGACCCCGCCGCCGGGCGTACCGACGCGGGGCTCGTGGCCCTCGCGCACCTCGTCCGCTCGGCCGACCTCGTGGCCGAAGCGGCGGACCTGCTGGGGGAGAAGGACGACGCCGTCCGCCACCGCGCCCTCGCGGAGCGGCTGCGCGCCGTCTTCACCCGCGAGTACGTCACCCCGGCCGGGCGGCTCGCCTCCGACTCCCAGACCGCCTACGCCCTCGCCCTCACCTTCGGCCTGCTGCCCGGCGGGGAACAGCGCCGCACGGCCGGGGAGCGCCTGGCCCACCTCGTGCGCAGGGCGGGCTTCCGCATCGCCACCGGCTTCGCCGGCACGCCCCTGGTCTGCGACGCGCTCTGCGCGGCCGGACACCCCGAACTGGCCCACCGGATGCTGGCCGAACGGCACTGCCCGTCCTGGCTGTACCCGGTGACCATGGGCGCGACCACCGTCTGGGAACGCTGGGACTCGATGCTCCCCGACGGCGGCGTCAACCCCGGCCGGATGACGTCCTTCAACCACTACGCGCTCGGCTCGGTCGCCGACTGGCTGCACCGCCGGGTCGCCGGACTCGCCGCCGCCGAACCCGGCTGGCGCCGCATCCGGGTGGCGCCCTGCCCCGGCGGAAACCTGACCCGCGCGTGGGCCGCCCACCTGACGCCCTACGGACGCGCCGAGGCGGGCTGGCGCACCGAGGGCACGACCCTGGTCGTGGACCTCCTCGTACCACCGTCCACCCGGGCCGAACTGCACCTCCCGGGCGTCGCGGAGCCACGCGAGTACGGCGCGGGACGGCACACCGTCACCGCTCCCCACGTCCCCGACGACCGCCCCGTCACGGCGGTCCGCCACCCCTTCGTCGCCGGAGCCGACTGCGGCTGCGGCACCCCCGCGTCCCTCCAGGAGTGAGCAGAAGAGATGACCGAGAACGAACCCGTGTACGGCGCCGGCGTCTGGCACTTCGCCACCTACGTCGACCGCTACGCCACCGACGGCTACGGCCCACCGCGCACGATCCTCGACGCCATCGAGCTGGCCGGAGCCGTCGGCGACCTGTCCGTCCTCGACCTCAACTGGCCCTTCCCGCCCGGAGACATCAGCACCGCCGAGGTCCGCAAGGCCCTCGCCGAGCAGAAGCTGCGGGCCGTCGCCGTCACACCGGAGATCTACACCGGCAGGTTCGCCCGCGGCGGCTTCACCAACCCGGACCCGGCGATCCGCCGGGAGGCCGTCGACCTCGTCGCCGCCTCCGCCGAGGCCGGCCGCGAACTCGGCGTGGACTACATCAAGATCTGGCCCGGCCAGGACGGCTACGACTACCCCTTCCAGGCCGACCACACCGACCTGTGGGACAAGTCCGTCGACGCACTGCGCGAACTCGCCCTCGCCTTCCCCGACCTGCGGTTCGCGATCGAGTACAAGCCCCGCGAGCCCCGCAACCGCATGGTGTTCTCCTCCGTCGCCCGCACCCTGCTGGCGATCCAGGACACGGGCGTCGACAACGTCGGCGTGCTCCTGGACTTCGGCCACTCCCTGTACGGCGGTGAGACCCCCGCGGAGGCCGCGCGCCTGGCGATCGCCCGCGACCGGCTCTTCGCGATCGACGTGAACGACAACTTCCGCGGCTGGGACGACGACATGGTCGTCGGCTCCGTCCACCTGCTGGAGACCTTCGAGTTCTTCCACGCCCTGGACGACGCCGGCTGGCGGGGCGTGTGGCAGCTGGACCAGTTCCCCTTCCGGGAGGACCCGGTGGAGGCCGCCAGGACCGGCATCCGCACACTGCGCGCCTTCCACCGGGCTCTCGGCCTCCTCGACCGGGACGCACTGTCCGCCGCCCAGGCCGCGCAGGACGCCCTCGGCGCCCAACGCGTCGCCCGGCGGGCCCTGTTCCGCGCCCTCGCCGAGTCGGAGAGCGGGCCCGCGTGACCGTCACCCCGGAGACCACCGCGCCCCTGCGCGCCGACGAGACGGCGGCCCGGACCTACGCCGCCCGCGCCGCCCGGC